>NZ_JBEVTN010000006.1:0-149068 GCF_040884245.1 Arcobacter sp. s6
TAAAACTCCAATAAAGCCTGTAAAAAGTAAAATAAATCCTATAATACTATTTGAAACAGCTACGTAATCAGTTCTTCTATTTCCTCCTGCCAAATCTATTAAATAAGTCTTTCTACCTATCCTAATACCTTGATAGCCAACAATTAAAGCAAAATAGATTAAAGGCATTAGCCAAATAGTAGAAAAAATATTTTCATAAAATATATCTAAAAGAAATACTAAACATCCTAAAACAGATGTTATGATTGCTCCTATTATCATAGCTTTTTTACTTGATTTATCTGATAGTTTCCCCCAAATAATTGATGAAAAGAAATCAGCAAAACCACTTGCAAGTATAAAAAGACTAAGTAAATAGTTATTTGAATTTGATTGCTGTTGAGCTAAAATTACAAAAAATGGAGCAGATAAAACAGAACATAAAAAAAGCGCTCTAGAGATTACAAAGTTTCTAAAGTCTTTATCTGTTTTCAAAAGAGAAATTTTCTTAAGAGCAACAATTATAGCATTCCCTCCACCATCTGTTTCTCCCTCAAATTCTTTAATTTTTGAATAAACTAAGCCTGCAATTATCCAAAAAATACCTGCTGCAAAAAGTATTACCCCAAAATTTTGTGGTGAAAAAGGTTTTTCTCCAATTAATAGAAAATAAATCCCAAGTCCAATAATTAAAAGTCCAGCTAAGCTTCCTGAATAACCACTTAATGTTCCACGTCGAGTCTTTGGAATAGTTTTGCCAAGCACATCTTTTTCTGCAACAGAACTAAGTCCTCTTGCTAAAGAAAAAATTATTATTAAAATAATTATCGCAATACCTGCATTTAATCCAGTCATTGTCCAAGCAACAGCTCCAATACTTATCATTGAAAAAGCCTGTAAAAATGCACCAATACTCCATATATATTTTCTAATTGGCATTTTTCTAACATAAGCAGCAATTAAAAGCTGTGGTAATAAAGAGCCAGACTCCCTAATAGGGACTAAAAAACTTATTAAAAATAAAGGAACAGAAAGAGATTCCATAATCCAAGGTATGATTACTTTTGTATTAGCAACAGAGTCTGCAAGTTTATTAAAAAAGTAACTTATAATTGTTAAAAAAAAGTTTCCTGGAACAACTTTACAAGCATTTTCATCTATTGCTTTACAAACTCTTGCATCTTCTTCATTCATTAACTTTGCATAAGCTGATTCTGTTTTTTGTTTAATTTTTTCTTTCATTATTTTTAATACTTTTAGTTTTTAATATATTTCTTATCATTAATAAAATAAAGAATAGGGAGATAGAAATATTTATATAAAAACCTTGCATATTACCATCTTCAAAAAAAGTATATGCTAAGGCTGTAAATATCATTGAGATTATAAGACACATTAAAGAGCTTTAAAACCTTCTTCTAAGTCAAGTGTTCCTTCGTAAAATGCTTTCCCAACTATTACCCCTGCAATGTTTCCATTTAGTTTACAGTTTATAATATCATTTATATCTTTTACACCACCAGATGCAATTGTATCAATTCCAGATGCAAGAGCAATAGATTCTGTAAACTCTACATTTACTCCACAAAGCATTCCATCTTTTGAAATATCAGTACAAATAATAGCTTGAACACCTGCATTTGCAAACTCTTGAGCTAAATCAGTAGCTTTCATTGTTGAAACTTCTGCCCAACCTTCTACTGCAACCATTCCATTCATAGCATCAATTCCAACAGCTATTGGATACTTTGCAGCCATATCTTTTACAAATTGTGGATTTTTAACAGCAATTGAACCAAGAATTAATCTATCAACACCTAATTCAACATACATTTTGATAGTTTCTTCATCTCTGATTCCACCACCAAGTTCAATTTTTAGATTACAGTTTTCTCTAATTTTTTTGATTTGTTCCAGGTTTGCAGGTTTTCCTTCAAATGCTCCATTTAAATCAACAATATGCACCCATTTAGACCCTAACTCTTCAAATCTCTTTGCTACTTGCCATGGCTCATCTGAATAGATTTTAGCGCTATCCATAAGTCCTTTACTAAGTCGTACTGCTTTCCCATCTTTTAAATCAATTGCTGGTAATATATCCATTGTTTATTTCTCTCCTTTAATTATTCAAACTAGACTTTTTAAAGTCTCTTCTATATTGTTATATTTAAATTTAAAACCTAAATCTTGAAGTCTTTTAGGTATTGCATCTTGTCCATCAGTTAGAACTTTTGCACCTTCACTAAATATAAGTTTAAGTACAAATTCTGGAACAGGAAAGATAGTTGGTCTTCTTAATGCTTTTCCTAAAGCTCTTGTAAAAAATAAATTTGTAGTTGGTTTTGGTGCTGTTAAATTAAAAGTATCTTGAAGATTATTTTCAATAACATATTTATAAGCATTTAGTAAATCTTCAATATGAATATATGAAAATGCTTGATTTCCACTTCCAATTATTCCCCCAAGTCCAAATCTAAATGGGGTAATCATTTTTGAAAATGCTCCTCCCTCTTTTCCTAGAACTATTCCAAATCTAAAAATTGAAACTTTTATATTTTTAGATTTTGCTTTTAATGCTTCTTTTTCCCAATTCTGACAAAGGTTTGATAAAAAATCATTTGCATAAGTTCCCTTTTCATCGTAGGTTTCTCTATTGTCATATATGCCAACTGCTGATGTTGAGATTAAAAGTTTATTTTTATCATCTATTTTATTTAAAGCATCTACAATTTTTTTAGTAGTATCAATTCTACTTGTATATAATAACTCTTTATATGCTGGTGTCCATCTATTTATTATGTTTGCACCAGCTAAATTTATAATGACATCACTTGAATTAATAATTTCATCTAATTTTTCTTGATTATTTAAAATTTCTCTTGCAATTGGAAATACTTTATATCCCAAATTAGAAAAATATTTATTTAGACTTGTCCCTACAAAACCACTAGCTCCAGTTATTGCAATAGTTTTCATAAGATATCCTTTATTATTTTAAATTTATAAAATTCTTTAAAATTCTAAGGCCATTATCATGAGATTTTTCAGGATGTGGTTGAAGTCCATAAATATTATCTTTGTTTACTGCACTTACAAAATCATATCCATAAGTTGTTGTTCCTACGATATTTTTTTCACTTGTAACTGCATGATAAGAATGCACAAAATATAAATAAGGATCTTTTAATCCCTCAAATAAAGCATTTTCTTTATTTTTTATTGTATTCCATCCCATATGTGGAATTTTAAAGTCTTCATGCATTTTTGATTTATCGAACTTGATAACATGACCATCAATTAATCCTAAACCATCTGAATGACCAAACTCTTGAGAACTTTCGAATAATAATTGCATTCCAAGGCAGATACCAATCATTGGCTTTCCAGTTTTTGCAAACTCATAAACGGCTTCATTCATACCTGTTTGAACTAGATGTTCCATAGCATCTTTATATGCACCAACACCTGGTAATATCACTCTATTGAATTTTTTTAAATCTTCGGGATTTTTAACAATTGTTGCATCTGCATCTATTAATTTACAAGCATTATAAACACTTGCCAAATTTCCCATATTGTAATCAATAATTCCAATCACGATGTTCCTTTAATTTGTTTTCCTAAGAGATGGAAAACCTTATAGTTCGCAATTGTACTAAAGTTTTGCATCAGCTAGGGTTAAAGAAAACAAAATCTGATTGTTTTTTTTCTCAAGAGCCTTTTTGGCTTCTTTAATTGTAGCACCTGTTGTGATTAAATCATCACATAGAATTGTCATTTGATTAGATATATTTGTACATTTAAAACGTCGAGGATTTTTTTGTCTAAATTCTAAGTCTTTTCCCGCATATTTAACTATATTAGTGGCTTTTAAAGTGTTATATTTAGGTGTGATAAATTGTGATTTTAAATGTTTTGCTAAAATAGCAGTATGTGAAAAATCATGTCTTACATGATCATCTATTGGAACAGCTATAACTTGATTTGTAAAAGTAAAGTTTTGTGCAAATTTAGCAAAAGATAGTTTTGCTAAAATATTAAAAACTCTATCTCCATGAAAATAGTATTTTGAGGATATTAGGTCTTCTAATTCTGATAGGGTATAAAATGAATAATTAAAAAATCCTTCTTCTATTTCTCTTTTATGGAAAGAGGGTGATAGTAGATTTCTTTGGCAATCTTTGCAGATTATTTGTAGTGATAAGTTTTTACAGGTGATGCATAACATATTTTAATAATATCATAAATTATATTTATTTCTTTAATAGGATAGTTCATACTTTTCTTTTTAGTAAAGAAAAGTAAGCAAAAGAAAAGCGTTTGCAGGGATTCAAAATAGCTAAAAAACATATCTAAATTCTAAAATTTGAAAACTCGACTTCGTACCTCAGTCTTCAGACAGTTCAAATTTTTTTACGAATTTAGATAGATTTTTTTTAACGCTATTTTGAAAATGCTCACATTTTAAGAGTAAAGTTCAGATTTTGATATAATGATTGGAATTATTTAGAAGGTCATTGATGAATGTTTAATAATTGATGGAAACCATAGACTATTAAAAAGGAAAAAAGATGGTTTTATTGAATGCAAAGTAATATTTTTAGATTATGAATTAATCTATAATTTTTTAGAAAACTTTTAACAGCATTGTTGAGATTTAAGATTTAGTGCAGATTCAAGGCGGAACTTTGATTTTAAAGCGGAGTGTACTACAAGTACATGAGCATTTAAAATTGAAGTGACAACGCAGAAGATGTGCTGAAGATTAAATCTTCAACACGGCCATGAATGCTTCTTGTGGTACATTTACCTTTCCAATTGCTTTCATTCTTTTCTTACCAGCTTTTTGTTTTTCAAGTAGTTTTCTTTTTCTTGTAATATCTCCACCATAACATTTTGCTGTTACGTTTTTACCTGTTGATTTTACTGTTTCTCTTGCTATTACATTGTTTCCAATACTTGCTTGAATTGCTACTTCAAATAATTGTCTTGGAATTAGTTCTTTTAAGGCTTTTATAAATTCTCTACCTTTTGTAAGGGCTTTATTTTCTGGAACGATAATTGAAAGCGCATCTACAACTTCCCCTGCAACTTTTATATCAAGTTTTTGTAAAACTCCTGGTCTAAATCCAATTGGTTCATAGTCAAAAGACGCATAACCTTTTGTTGTTGATTTTAATTTATCATAAAAATCCATTACAATTTCATTCATTGGAATATCATAGTCAAGTAAAACTCTTTTACCTATATAATCCATTTTATTTTGTACAGCTCTTTTATCATTTAAAAGTTTTATTACATTTCCTAAAAATTCATCAGGTACTAATATCGTTGCTTTTACATATGGCTCAAAAATGGTATCTATATAGTTTGGTGCTGGTAATTCACTTGGATTTTGAATACTAATTTTCGTTCCATCTGATTTAAGCACTTCATAGATAACTGTAGGTGCAGTTGCAATCAAATCTAAATCAAATTCTCTTTCTAATCTTTCTTTAATAACTTCCATATGAAGCATACCTAAGAATCCTGTTCTAAATCCACTTCCAAGAGCTGCTGAACTTTCAGGTTCAAATGAAATTGAAGAGTCATTTAATTGAAGTTTATTCAAAGCATCTCTTAAATCTTCAAATTTATCTGTTTCAATTGGATAAATTCCTGCAAATACAAATGGTTTTGCAGGTTCAAATCCATCAATAGCTTGAGGTGTTGGTTTTTTTGCATCAGTCATAGTATCACCAACTGCAATACTATTTGTAGTTTTAAGCCCTAAAACTACAATCCCGATTTCACCTGTTTCTATTGCATTTGTTTTTGTTGGTTTTCTTGGATGTGGATACATTAGACTAAGAACTTGATGCTCTTCTTTTGTATTCATCATTCTAAGCATTTGGCCTTTTTTTATACTTCCATCATAAACTCTAACAAGCGCTAAAGCTCCTAAATAGTTATCAAACCATGAATCGTAAATTAAAGCTTTTGTTGGAGCTTCTGTATCTCCGACTGGAGGTGGAACTCTATCTACAATTGCGTCTATTAAATCTTTTACACCAACACCAGTTTTAGCACTAATTAGATTACTTTCTGTACAATCAATTCCAATTGCTTCTTCAACTTCTTCTAAAACTCTGTCTGGATCAGCGCTTGGAAGGTCGATTTTATTTACAACAGGAAGAATTTCTAAATCATTTTCCATTGCAATGTAAACATTAGCAATAGTTTGAGCTTCAACACCTTGAGTTGCATCAATAATTAATAATGCACCATCAGATGATGCTAATGAACGGCTTACTTCATAAGAAAAATCAACGTGTCCTGGAGTATCAATTAAATTTAAAATATAATCTTGGCCATCTTTTACATAGTTTAATCTCACACTTTGAGCTTTAATGGTAATTCCTCGCTCTTTTTCGATATCCATTGTATCCATCATTTGTGCAGTTAAATCTCTATCTGCAACAGCTCCACATTCTTGAATGATTCTATCTGCTAGCGTAGATTTTCCATGGTCAATATGGGCAATAATACTAAAATTTCTAATATTTTTTTGCAAGGTTTTTCCTATTATTTTTTTATTCTTAAACTTGTTATATCGCGAGTATATCTAAATTTTAGTAAGTTTTTAGTTAAATCTATTAAAAGTGTTCTTATGCAGAAAAAAAGATTTAGGATTTATCCTAAATCTTTTTTATATTATCTATTTATTAAAGCAGTAACTCTTCTATTAAGAGCTCTTCCTTCTTCATTATCATTAGAAGCAATAGGTTGAGATTCTCCATATCCTCTAGATGTTAATCTCATTGATTCAATATCTAATTTTTTTAATTCATTAACAACTGCTACAGCTCTTCTATCAGATAAGTTTTGATTATAAGAATCACTTCCTTTAGCATCAGTATGAGCTTCTATTACAGCAGTTAAAGATTTGTTTTCTTTTAATATTTTTGCAAAAGATTGCAAGTTTTTCATATATTGATCTTTTATTTGAACTGAATTATTATCAAAATTAATATTTAAATTAACAGTTTCAAAACATCCATCTTTATTTACTTTTACGCCTGCTGAAGTATTTGGACATTTGTCAAATTGATTTAATACACCATCTTTATCATCATCCATTGGTTGAGGTTTTATTGATTTTTCTACTGGAGCTTCTTCTACTATTGGATCATTTACAACAGGAACAGTAGCAGTTATAGATTCAGAATATTTTTTACCAAGTGGTAATGCTAATCCAAATGTATACATCAAGCTATTTTGAGTATTTTTAAATGCAAGTAAATGTCTAACATCACCTTTTAATGCTATACCATAATAAGGAATATCATATCTTAATCCAAGTCCATAATTAATAAGAGCAGAGTCTTCATTGTCTCCTATTTCTTGAGAAACATCTTGATATCCTGCTCCCAATAGTCCATATGCTGATAATTTTTCAGTTAATGCAAATTTTTTTACAGCATTTAAAAATGCTCTATTTATATTTGTATTACCATTTGTACCTTCATATTCAAGGCTATCACTTCTCATATATGCAATTTCAATTTGATCTATAAAAGAGTCATCAAGATTTTTACCTAATGCAATTCCTGCATTAAGATAGTGATTATCATCTAATCCAGCATTACTATCTGTTAATATTCCAGATGCAAAAGGTGTAACTTCGTAACTATAAAGATTACTAGGATTACTTGCTGAGAAAAGTGATACTGAACATAGCAGCGATGTAAGTAAAATCTTTTTCATTATTTTTCCTTTTCTAATAATTTAAAACATTATAACTTATTTTTTTTTATTTGAGTTGAAAAATTGAAGTAATAAATAAAAAAAGGGCCAAGATAAAAATCTCGACCCTTTTTGAAACAAAATTTAAAGAATTATTTTCTGTTTAATACAGCATTAACTCTTCTGTTTTCTGCTTTACCTTCTGCTGTAGCATTAGAAGCAACTGGTTTAGTTTCTCCATAACCAACAGATTTAATTTTAGCAGGATCTACTTTTAATGCTTTAAGAGCTTCAACTGTAGAAGCAGCTCTTTTTTCAGATAATTTTTGGTTGTATGCGTTTGAACCATCAGAATCTGTATGTGCTTCAATTGTAGCACTTAATTTTGGGTTTTCTCTTAACATACTTGCAAATTCAGCAATTTTTGGATTATAAGTATTTTTAATAACTGCAGAGTTAGTATCAAAATTAATATCTAAATTTACTAAAGTCATACATCCAACAGAGTCAACTTTTGCACCAGCCATTGTGTTTGGACATTGGTCTAGTTCATCAATAACACCATCTTTATCAGAATCTTTTGGAGCTGGCTTTGGCTTTGGTTTTGGAGCAACAACTGGCTCAACAACTACAGGAGCTGGTTTAGAAACTTCACCAAATGGAATAGCAAAACCTAAGTTATATAATAATGTACTATCACCGTGGTCAGTTTCAATTAAATGTCTAACATCTGCTTTTAAAGCAAATTGGTCAGCAATTTTGTATTTAATTCCAGCACCATAATTTCCAAATGGACTATCTTCATTACCATTAGCTTCGTCATCAAAAACTTCAACACCAACCCCTGCTAATGCATATAAAGAAATAGCTGAATTTAAGTCATATTCTTTTACTAAGTTAGTGAAAACTCTAGAAATACCAGTATCTCTTGCTCCACCTGTAAAATCAACATCTTCAGTTGATCTTAAGAAACCTAATTCTACTTGATCAATCATTGAATCTTGAAGATTAAAACCTAAAGCTAATCCACCGTTCATATAGTTTCTATCTAAACCTGAGTTACCTTCAGTTAAAGCTCCACCAATCATTGGTGTAATTTCGTATTTATAATCACTATTTGCAGCTAACATCATAGTTGCACAAGCTATTGTTGACAATAATATTTTTTTCATGTTTGTTCCTTTATTTTAATAATTACTGGAATTATACCACAGTTTTTTTATTTTAACATTAAGCTATGAAGATTGAGTTCACTGATTCATTATTATGAATTCTTCTAATTGCTTCACCAATCATAGTTGATGCTGTTAAAATAGTTATCTTTTTAGCACTTTTTTGTGTAGGAATTGTGTCTGAGATTACAAGCTCGTCTAATTCACCTTTTTCTATTCTTTCATAAGCAGGTCCACTTAATACTCCATGTGTACAACATGCCATTACAGAGTTTGCACCTTTTTTCTTTAAAACTTCAGCCGCTTTCACAATAGTTCCTGCTGTATCTATCATATCGTCAACTAAAATTACATCTTTACCTTTTACTTCACCAATTATATTCATTACTTCTGACATATTAGCTTTTTCTCTTTTTTTATCTACAATAACTAAATCATATCCTAATTTATCTGCATAAGATCTAGCACGTGCTACTCCTCCAATATCTGGACTTGCAATAATAGGATTTTTTAAATTTTTTGATTTTATATAATTAGCAAATAAAATTGAACCAAATAAATTATCAGCAGGAATATTAAAAAACCCTTGGATTTGTGCTGCGTGTAGATCAACTGTAACAACTCTTGAAATGCCAGCTGTTTCTAAAATATCAGCAACTAATTTTGCAGTAATAGGAACTCTAGGAGCTGCTTTTCTATCTTGTCTTGCATATCCATAATATGGAATAACAGCTGAGATAGATTTTGCACTTGATCTTTTTAGTGCGTCTACCATTATTAATAGTTCCATCAAATTATCGTTTGTTGGAGCGCATGTTGGTTGGATAATAAATACATCTAATCCTCTTACACTTTCTGTTATTTGAACAGAGATTTCTCCATCGCTAAATTTATTAAGTGTAGCACCTGATACTCTCATACCTAAATATTCGGCTACTTTTGTTGCAAATTCAGGATTAGCTGAACCACTAAAAAGCTTAAATGTTGACATAAAAATTCCTTGGGTTTGATTATTGTGTGCATTTTATCTAAAGTGTACTTAATGAATATTAAGTTAATAGATAATTAAGTTAATATTTTATAAAATAATAATGATTCTCATAAATATTAGCAATGAAAAAATAATAATTCTGTATATAATATATACAGAATAGTTCTTTATTCTTATTTTTATAATTGTTATAATTTGGGTGTTCTTCTAGTTGAATAAATATCTAGTGCGAAATTTATTTATTCAAATAATTTTTATATTACAAGGAAAAAAAATGAAAAACCTTTTAAAAGGTAAAAAAGTTAGCTTAGTAGCTTGCGGATTATTATTAACTTCTTCTTTTGCATTTGGTGCAGATACTATTGATTCTGCATTTAAAGATGGTAAAGTTTCAGGTTCATTAAGTGCTTATGGAGTAACTCAAGATAATAAAACTGGAGATGATTCAGGATTTACTTCTGGAGCTATTTCTTTAGCTTTTGAAACGGCTGCAGTAAATGGATTTAGTGCAAAAGCTGGATTTATTGGAGTTCATGAATTTGGTGAAGAAAATAATGGTGATGCTGATGATATTGCTTCAAAAGCATTAATGACTGAAGCTTATGCACAATATTCAAATAATGTAGTAACTGCAATGATTGGTAGACAAGCAATTGATTTAGAGTGGATGGGTGATTTTCATGAAGCAGCAGTTGTAGCTGTTACTGCTATACCAGATACTACAGTAGTATTAGGATACACACAAAAAATAGCTGTTGCTGGTGTTGATGAAACTTCTGAAAAATTTGAAAAAGTTAATGGAAATAAAGGTGCTTATGTTCTTGATGTTAAATATGCAGGTTTAGAAGGTATTGAATTTAATCCTTATGCATATTCAGCTCCTGATTTAGCTAATTGGTATGGTTTAAAAGCTACTTTTACTGCTGATATGTTTGGTGCAGTTGCACATTATGCAGCTTCAAATGAAGATGCAGTAGGTGCAGAAGATGGTTCAATTGGACATGTAGAGTTAAACACAACAGTTTCAGATTTTACAGCAGCTCTTGGATATATTAAAACTGATAAAGATGCTGGAGTAGCTTCTATTGCTGAACTTGGTGATAATATTTCTCCATTTGAAGATGGAAATTATGTATATGATGCTGATGCTAGTACTGTATATGGTTCTTTAGGATACACACTTGCTGGTATTGAATTAGGTGCATTATATGGTCAAACTGAATATGCTGATGATAAAGAAAAAGAGTTAAACTTAACAGTTGGATACTCATTCACTGAATCTTTAGCTGCTTCTGTTTTATATGCTGATATTAATGCTAATTCATCATCTGATGATTATAATAAAGTATTAGCGAACGTAGAATACACATTCTAATATAATTAATTTAGGAGTTTAACTCCTAAATTAAAAATCTCAAATAATAAAATTTTTTTTACTCTCAATATCAACAAAAATAAATTAATCTTTTTACTTAATGAACCTAAGTTATATTTAAGTTTCATACTGTTATCATCCTTTTGACAATTGAGCAAATGTTAAATTTATTAGCATATGCCCAAATTAACTAAAACTAAGGAGAGAGAGATGAATGTTAAAAAGTCAAAAAAATTAGGTATGAATTTAGGATTAAAAGGTAATGCATTAAGTTTAATTGCTAGTGGATTAATTGTAAGTTCGTCAATGGCATTTGGTGTAGATACAATTGATGCTGCATTTAAAGATGGAAAAGTTGCAGGTTCTGTAATTGGCTATTCTGCTGTAAATGAAAATGCAGATACTTTAAGTACTGGAAATATTGGATTATCTTATGAAACAGGTTCATTTAAGGGATTAAGTGGAAAAGTTGGTTTTTTTGGTACTCATGTGTTTGAAGAAGATGATGCAAATAGCAGTTTTGAAAAGAATGCGATCGTATCAGAAGCAAATTTAACTTATACTTTAGAGAACATTGGTTCATTAACTATAGGTAGACAAGCTGTTAGCTTAGAATGGATGGGTGATTATCAAGAAGCTGCACTTGCAACTATTACTGCAATTCCTGATACCACAATTGTTTTAGCTTTTTCTGATAAAAAAGGTGTTGCTGCAAAAGATGAAATTACTGATTTTTATGATATCAATGGAAGTAATGGTGCTTATGTAGCAGATGTTAAATATTCTGGATTAAAAGGTATTGAATTTAATCCTTACTTCTATTCTGCACCTGATTTAGCAAACTTTTATGGTTTAAAAACAACATTTACAGCTGATATGTTTGGTGCAGTTGCTCATTATGCAGCTTCTAGTGAAGATGTTGGTCAAGATGGATCAGTTGGTCATGTTGAATTAAATGGAAAAATAGCAGGTGTCTCTGCTGCAGTTGGGTATATAAAAACTGATAAAGATGCAGGATTAGCTTCAATAAGTAAATTTGGTGATAGCTTATCTCCTTTTGATGCAGGTAATTATGTTTTCTCAGCAGATGCAAAATCTATTTATGGGACTTTAGGTTATTCTATTGCTGATATTGATTTAGGGTTAGTATATGGTCAAACTACATATTCTTCACTTGATGATAAAGAAAAAGAGTTAAACTTAACTGCAAGTTATGCTATAACAAAATCTTTAAGTACTTCATTATTATATGCTAATATTGATGCTGAGGCTAATGCTGATGATAATAACTATGGTTCTGTAACTGTAGAGTATACATTCTAATAAAAATTAATTTAGGAGTTTTACTCCTAAATTATTAAACTAAATATTAAAAAATTTATTTAGTTGTTTCTATCCAAGCACTTCCAATTACTTTTTGACCATCATAAAATACAGCTAATTGTCCAGTAGCAACTCCAAAAGCAGGTTGTTTTAAAGTAATATATGTCTTATTATTTTCTATTTTTACACTACAAGGTGTTGAAGTTGATCTATATCTTAGTTTTACAGTACATTCAAATGTAGTATCATCTATAAACATATTTAAATCTTTTGCAATAACTTCATTTACTTCTAATGCCTCTTTTTTTCCAACAACAATAGTGTTATCTTTTGCATTTAGTTTTGTAACAAAATGTGGTAAATGAGCTCCATGAACTGTAAAGCCTCTTCTTTTTCCTATTGTATAATGTGCATAACCTTTATGCTCTCCTACTATATTTCCATTTTCATCTAAAACACGTCCAGGCATATCAATATTTGCATGCTTTTTTACAACATCTGTATAAACAGTTTCAACAAAACAAATCTCTTGAGACTCATTTTTTTCTGTAATTCTTCTATATACAGAATTTAACTGGGCTGCAAACTTTATAATATCTTCTTTTTTATAGGTACTTAAAGGGAACATCATATAAGCAAGAGCATCTTTGTCTACTTGAGATAAGAAATAACTTTGATCTTTTGTTTTATCATCAGCTTCATAGAAAAATTTACCATCTGTTTTTGCATAGTGACCAGTTGCTAAATAATTTGCACCATGTTCTTGGGCAAATTTTAACATAGCTCCAAATTTTATTTGTTTATTGCATTTTACACATGGATTGGGAGTGGTACCTTCTAAGTAGGATTCAACAAAGTAGTTATAAATTTCTGCTGTAAATTTATCTGCTAAATCTAAAACATGGTATTTTATATTTAAAAAATTAGCTACATCTTCTATATGACCTAAATTCTTTTCATGATAACCATCTGTTCTATTATGAAGTTTTAGATAAACACCCTCAACTTCATATCCTTCTTTTTGTAACATATAAGCAGTAACTGATGAATCAATTCCTCCACTCATACCAACCATTACTTTTTTTTTCATGATTGCATCCTTTTAAGAATAATCACTTATGAATCCTCCACCTAGACAATAATCACCATCATATAAAACAAGACTTTGACCTAAAGTTACGGCTCTTTGTGGATTGTCAAATTTAACTAGGACTTTATCACCACTAGCTTCTGTTACTGTGCAAGCTTGCTTTTGTTGTCTATATCTTACTTGTGCCATTAATTTATCACCAACTTTAGCAGGTTCATCTAATACCCAATGCATATGACTAGCTTCAACATTTTGGCTCATAAGCAATGGATGATTAGTATCTTGAACAACTGTTAATGTATTATTCTCAATATCTTTTTTTGCTGTATACCAAGGTTTATGAATATTATTATCACATTCGGTCTCTTTAATTCCCCCAAGACCAATACCTTTTCTCTGTCCTAATGTATAACAAATAAGACCTTTGTGTTTTCCTATAACTTTCCCATTTTCATCTATCATATCACCTGGGATAGCTTTTAGATGTTGAGTGATAAATTCATCAAATCTTTGATTACCTATAAAACAAATTCCTGTACTATCCTTTTTATCACTTACTGGAAGATTGTGTTTTTTAGCTATTTCTCTAACTTCTTTTTTAGTTAAATCTGCAAGAGGAAACATAGCATGAGAGAGTTGTTCACTAGATAGTGCATGTAAAAAATAACTTTGATCTTTTGAAAAATCTTTGGGAGTATCGAGTACATAGTGCTCTTTGTATTTTGCAATTTTAGCATAATGTCCAGTTGCTATTATATCAGCACCCATTTTTTTTGCTTCATTTAAAAATACATTAAATTTAATCTCACGATTACATAAAATATCTGGATTTGGAGTAAGTCCTTTTTTTAGACCTTCCAAAAATACATCAAAAACTTTTGTTCTATACTCTTCAACAAAGTCTTTACCTTTTACTTCAATGCCTATGAGTTCACCAACTTTTTTTGCATCTTCAAATTCTATACGATTAGGACATTGACTACCTTTAATTCCATATTCCCAATTACGCATAAATAAGCCTACTACATCATATCCTTGTTGTTTTAATAGAAGTGCTGTAACAGATGAATCAACACCTCCAGACATTCCTACAACAACTCTTTTTTTATTCATTTTTTACCTTTAAGAAAATTCTTTTTCAAGAACTGTATTTACAATAATCTATTGATTTATATATTTTAAAGGAATAATAACTGATTCTCTACTTGCCCAATTTTTATGTGGAAT
Organism: Arcobacter sp. s6; assembly: GCF_040884245.1. Classification (NCBI taxonomy): domain Bacteria; kingdom Pseudomonadati; phylum Campylobacterota; class Epsilonproteobacteria; order Campylobacterales; family Arcobacteraceae; genus Arcobacter; species Arcobacter sp. s6. The sequence continues at coordinate 14,883 of NZ_JBEVTN010000006.1, forward strand.
AATTAAATTTTCACGATTTATTTTTTTATCATCAAAAAATATTATATCTATATCCAAGGTTCTAGGCGCATCTTGAAAGGATCGCTTTCTTCCGAATTTATTTTCATATCTTTGCATTGCTTTTAAAAAAGCATTAGGGCAAAGATTAGTTTTAAGCTTAATTATACCATTTAAAAAATCTTTTTGTTCTAAATATCCAAAGGGAGGATTTTGTAAAAGGGGTGAAGTTATTATCAATGTAAATCTTGCATCTTTTTTTAAACATAAGATTAATTTATCAAATAATTTTTTTGTATTTCCAATATTTCCCCCAATTCCAATAGTTACTGAGTATTTTTTATTTGAAATAGTATTGAATTTTTTTGGAAAATTAGGAGTATAAAAAAGTGTTAATTCTTGCGTTAATTTTTTTTTCAAATTTTTCTCATTTTTTCAAAAAAATAAAACTTGATTTTTCTACTCAAGTTTTATTTCCTGATATTTTTATTTTATAATATTACTGCTTTGCCATTTTGCATAACAATTGTATCTTCAATTCTAACTCCAAATTCATTTGGTAAATAAATTCCTGGCTCGATTGTAAATACCATATTATCCTCTATTATTACATCTGATTTTGAATTTATATTTGGAAATTCATGAATATCAAGACCAACTCCATGTCCTGTGCTATGAATAAAATATTTACCAAATCCAGCTTTTTCAATTACATCTCTAGTTAATTTATCAATATCAGATGCTTTCATTCCCACTCTTGCTTTTTCAATAGCATTTAATTGTGCTTTTAAAACAATGTCATAAATTTTTTGATGTTTTTCATTTTTGAATTTTTGTTCTCTTTTAAAAGAGAATTTTTCAAAATCAACAGCACTTGTACAAGTTCTATCTGAACAATATCTTTTATATTTAACTCCAGCATCCACAAGTAATAAATCATTTAATTTTAATTTTTTTGAAGTTGGAAGGGCATGTGGTTTTGCCGCATTTTCATTAATTGCAATAATTGGTTCAAAAGAGATATCTAATTTTCCCGTATGAGTCATTTTTTCAAAAGCTTTAAAATATAAAAATTCTTCACTTTGATTAAATCCATTTTTTCTAATAAATTTTGCTAACTCTTTAAATCCTTCTCTCCCTTTAATTGCAGCTTTTTTTAAAAGAGTTATCTCTTTATCACTTTTGATAATTCTTTTAAGTTTAGAAAAATTTGCTTTTGGAATAAATTGTGTTTTTAAATTTTCACTTATATTTGTGTATGCTGCATATGTAAAATCATTTGGATCAAATATTAGTTTTTTTATTTTGTTCTTTTTTAAAATTTCTTTTGCCGTATCAATTAAATTTGAAGATTCTATTATTTCGCATTTTTTTGCGTACTCTTTTGCTTCAGTTGTATACCTTGCATCTGTAATAAAATATTTTTCATCACCTAAATTTAAATATATTACGTTATCACAAGAAAATTTGCACTCGTAATATATTGCATTTTCATCTCTAAGTATAAAGTTTTTCATTAAAAGCCTTCGATTTGGTATTGTTTAACATAAATTTAATTATAATCTTACCTAAAATTTATAAAAGGAATATAATATGAAAATTGCCGTAATTCAAGGGCCAAACTTAAATATGCTAGGAATAAGAGAACAACACATTTACGGTCCTATGAGTCTTGATCAAATTCATGAACAATTAAAAGGAGCTGCTGCTCAAAATGGAGTAGAAGTAGAGTTTTTTCAATCAAATTTAGAGGGTGAAATTGTTGATAGAATTCAAGAGTGTTTAGGTACAGTTGATGGAATTATGATTAATCCAGCTGCTTATTCTCACACATCAATTGCTATTAAAGATGCTTTAAGCGCAGTAGCTATGCCAGTTGTAGAAGTACATATTTCAAATATTTATAAAAGAGAAGAGTTTAGACAAAAATCAATAACAGCAAGTGCAAGCACAGGTGTTATTTCTGGATTTGGACCATTTGGTTATCATATGGGATTAATTGCATTAATGCAAATTATTACTGAAATTAAAGCTGTTTCTAACGCTCAACAAACAGCTGAGTAATTAACTTATTTTATGAAAATAATAAGTGCAAATTGGCTTGTAACTTGTGATGAAAACAACAGTATCATTAAAAATGGTGCTGTTGCTTTTGATGATAAAATTCAAGATATAGATACTCTTTCTAATATTGAAAAAAAATATCCAAATATTCAAATAGAAAAACTTCCTAAAAACTCAGTTTTAATGCCAGGTCTTATAAACTCTCATGTTCATTTAGAATTTTCTGGAAATACTACAACTTTAAAGTATGGGAACTTTTATTCATGGTTAAACTCTGTTATTAAGCATAGAGAAGATTTAATCAATAAAGCAAATAGTAAACTAATACTATCAAAACTTAATAAAATGAAAAAAACTGGAACTACAACAATAGGTGCTATTTCATCTTATTCATTTGATTTGGATGCTTGTGTAAAATCTCCTTTAAATAAAGTATTTTTTTGTGAAATAATTGGTACAAAAGGTGATATGATAGATACATTATTTGCAGATTTTAAAGATAGATTAAGTATTGCAAAAAAATATAAATCAAAAAATTTCATTCCTGCAATCGCAATTCATTCGCCATATTCAGTACATCCTTTTTTAGTAAGAGAAACTTTAAAACTTGCAAGGGAAGAAAATCTTCCTGTTACATCACATTTTTTAGAATCAAAGGAAGAGTTTGAGTGGCTTCATAAAGACGAAGGTTCTTTTGTTGAATTTTTTAAGAATTTTTTAGGACAAGAACAATCAGTTACAAGACCGATGGAGTTTTTAAATCTTTTTTCAAATATTAAAAACCTTTCATTTACTCATTGCGTTGAAGCTAGTTCTACTGATTTTGAGAAAATTAAAACTTTGGGTGCTAGTGTTAATCACTGCGTTACATCAAATAGACTTTTAAATAATACAAAATTGGATTTAGGAAAACTGAAAGATATTCCTTTTACTATAGGAACAGATGGTCTTAGTTCAAATAATTCTTTATCAATGTTTGATGAGTTAAGAAATGTATTAATGTCACATTATGATAAAAATGTGTTGGAATTTGCAACCTTATTATTAAGAGCAGCAACAATAAATGGAAGTAGGGCAATGGGATTAAATAAAGGTTCATTATCTAAAGACTTTGATGCTGATATGATAACTTTTAATTTACCTGATGAAATAGAAGATAAAGAAGATTTAGCCATGCAAATTATCTTGCATACTAAATTTGTAGATAAAATAATAATAGGAGGAGAGTTTGTTTAATTTTTTTAAAATACTATTTTCACCTGTAATAGCAATTTTAGATTTTATAACGAAGTATTTTAAAACGATAGTTTTTTTAACTATTATGTATTTTATTTTTGCTGATTCAAATGAGGGTTTAACAGATACAAATAGTTTTGCAAATTTACAAAAAATTGAGTTAAGCGGACCAATATTAGATGTAAGTAAGACTTTAGAAGATATAGAAAAAGCAAAAGTAGATAAAAATATAAAAGGTATTATGCTAGTTGTAAATTCTCCTGGAGGAGCTGTAGCTCCTTCTGTTGAATTAGCATATGCAATAAAAGAGTTAAAAGAAATTAAGCCAGTTGTTGTTTATGCAAGTGGAGTAATTGCTAGTGGGAGTTATTATGCTTCTATTTGGGCAAATAAAATTATTGCAAACCCTGGAAGTATGGTAGGATCTATTGGTGTTATTATGCAAGGTGTTAATGCTGAAGAGTTAATGGAAAAAATTGGGGTTTCAACACAAACTGTAAAAGCTGGGAAATTTAAAGAGTCAGGAACACCTACAAGAAAGTGGTTTGATTATGAAGAGAAACAACTTCAAAGTGTAATTGATGATACTTATAATATGTTTATTGCTGATGTTGCAGATGCTAGAAATCTTGATGTTAAAAATCATACACAATTTGCTGATGCAAAAATATTTACATCAAAACAAGCAAAAGAGGTTGGTTTAGTAGATGAGGTTGCAACAATTTCATTTGCACAAAATGAATTAGCTATTTTATCAAAAGTTGAAAATCCTATTTGGAAAAAAGAGGATAAATTTGATAAATTTATGGATAGATTAGTCAGTGAAACAATTTCAAATGTTAGTATGAATTTTATTTCTGGATTAAAAGCTTATTAAAATTAAATACTATATATAAAAAAAGGGAGAAGATTTTATCTTCTCCCTTTTTTATTTGAAGTAATTTTATAAAATTACTTCTCAAGTCCTGAAACGATTTTATAAGTATCATTAGCGATAACATATTCTTCATTTGTAGGAATAACAAAGATTCTAGCTGTTGAACTATTTGTTGCAATATCTCTAGCTTTAGAGCTTCTTTTGTTGTTTTTTGTTGGATCTATGTTTAATCCCATACCATCAAGACCAGCACAAACTATTTCTCTAATTAAAGCTGAATTTTCACCAATTCCACCTGTGAAACATAATGCATCAACACCATCAAGTGCCGCAACATAAGCTCCAACATATTTCTTGATATTGTAAGCTACCATTTCAACAGCTAATCTACATCTATCATCACCATCTTGCATACCTTGTAAAACTTCTCTTAAATCAGATGATTTTCCAGAAATTCCTAAGATACCAGATTTTTTATTCATAATATCAAGAGTTTGATCAATTGTTAATTTTTCTTGACTCATCATGTATGAAATTGCACCAGCACCAACATCACCAGCTCTAGTTCCCATCATTAAACCTTGAACAGGAGTAAGTCCCATAGATGTATCAATACATCTACCATTTAATACAGCAGATACAGAAGAACCATTTCCTAGGTGACAAACAATAATTCTAGTATTATGTTTTTTATCTAACATTCCCTTAGCTTCATTTGATACAAAGAAGTGTGAAGTTCCATGAAAACCATATTTTCTAATACCATGTTTAGTATATTGATCATATGGTAATGCATACATATAAGCATAATCAGGCATAGTTTGGTGGAATGCAGTATCAAATACAGCTACATTTGGTTTGCCTGGCATTAAATCTTGACATATTTCCATTCCCATAATATTTGCAGGGTTATGTAGAGGTGCTAAAGGAATTAATTTTTTCATAGTTTCAATAACTTTAGGAGTTACCATAACAGAAGATGCAAATTCTTCTCCACCATGTACAGCTCTGTGCCCAATAGCATCAATATCATCAATTGAATTGATAACTTTCCCTTCTCCATCAACTAATGTTTTTAATACTAATTCAATAGCTTCTTTATGACTTGGCATTGAAACATCTAAAGTTAATTTTCTACCTTCTGCAAATTCATGTTTTAAAACACCATCTATTCCAATTCTTTCACAAAGTCCAGTTGCTAAAACTTCTTTTGAAACTGGATTCATTAATTGATACTTTAAAGATGAGCTTCCTGCGTTTAAAATAAATACTAACATATATTACTTCCTTTTTTGAATTTAATTATTTGATTTGAGTTGCAGTAATTGCAACTAAGTTTGCGATATCTTCTACTGAACAACCTCTTGATAAATCATTAACAGGTTGGTTTAAACCTTGAACGATTGGTCCATGAGCTTCAGCACCAGCGAATCTTTGAACTAGTTTGTATCCAATATTTCCAGATTGTAAATCAGGGAATACTAAAATATTTGCCTTACCTGCTACTTTAGAACCTGGTGCTTTTTTTGCTCCAATAGCTTCTACTATTGCTGCATCTGCTTGTAATTCTCCGTCAAATGAGAAATCAACATTTCTTTCATCTAATATTTCACAAGCATATTGAACTTTATCAACTAATGGGTGTTTAGCACTTCCTTTTGTAGAAAAAGATAACATAGCAACTCTTGGGTCCAGCCCAACAACACTTGCAGCAGTTGCAGCTGTTGCACATGCAATATCAGCTAATTGCTCAGCATTTGGCTCAGGAATTACAGCACAATCTGCAAATAATATTAATCCATTATCTCCAAATTTACCATCTGCTGTTTCCATTATAAATGTTGAAGAAACAGTGTTAATTCCAGGAGCTGTTTTAATAACTTGAATAGCAGCTTTTAAAACATCAGCTGTTGGTGAGTTAGAACCTGCAACTAAACCATCAGCATCTCCAAGTCTTACCATCATACAACCAAAAAATCTAGGCTCAGTTGTCATAATTTCAGTGGCTTCTTCTCTTGAAAGATTTTTAGTTTTTCTAAGTTCTACTAACTCATCAATGTATTTATCTATATTATCAAAACTTTTTGGATCAATTATTGTTGCACCCTCAATATTTGCACCACACTTAGCAGCATCTGCTTTAATAGTTTCAACATTACCAATTAAAACAACTTTTGCAGTTTTTTCTTCTAACACTTGTTGTGTAGCTTTTAAAACTCTTTCATCTTCTGGCTCTGGAAGAACAATCGTTCTTAGTTGTAATTTGGCTTTTACTTTGATATTTTCAATTAAACCCATGTTAAGTTATCCTTTCTACTTTTAAAGTTTGTAAAATGATTATAAAAGAGAAACGTAGCAATAAAATAGCAAAATTTCAGAAATAGTACATAAAAAAAATAAATTATATTAAAAAAGTAGGATCAATAGTAAAAGATGACAGATCAAGGTGGATGTAAAGTTTTATTGTAGTTCAATTGAGGTATGATGTACAAAAATAGTACATCATCCACAATTTTTTAGTTAAATTCTATTTGGTAACAAATTATTTTGTTTTTGTTAAGTTATATGTATCTTTTGCAATAACTAATTCTTCATTTGTTGGAATAACATAAATTTTAGTTCTAGAACTTTTTTTACTTATTTCTCTATTACCTTTTTCTCTAATTGCATTTTTGTCAGTGTCCAATTCTATTCCCATAAATTCAAGTCCATGACAAACTTTTTCTCTAATTAAATCAGAATTCTCTCCAATCCCAGCTGTGAAGCAAATAGCATCAACTCCACCCATTAATCCAGCATAAGAACATAGGTATTTTTTAATTCTATTACATAACATTTCAATAGTTATTTTTGATCTAAGATCACCATCTTTAGAAGCTTTGATAACTTCTCTTAAATCAGAGCTAATTCCAGAAATACCTAAAATCCCAGATTTTTTATTTAAATAATCAAGAATTTGATTTGAAGTTAGGTTCTTTTTCTCCATTAAATAAGGAATAACACCTGCGTCAATATCTCCAGCTCTTGTTCCCATTATTAATCCTTCAAGTGGAGTAAGTCCCATTGAAGTGCTAATTGATTTTCCATCTCTAACTGCACAAACAGAAGAACCATTTCCTAAGTGACAAACAATTACTTTTGAATCTTTTTTATTTAATATTTTAACAGCTTCATTAGATACATAATAGTGACTTGTTCCATGGAAACCATATTTTCTTAAATGATGTTCTGTATAATCTGCATATGGAACTGCATATAAGAAGTTTTCTTTTGTCATTGTTTGATGAAATGCTGTATCAAATACAGCTACGTTTGGAACTTTTGGCATTAATTCTTGACAAATTTTTATTCCCATTATATTTGCAGGATTATGTAATGGTGCAAGGGGAATTAATTGTTCAATTTTATCAATCACATCAGCAGTAACTATTGTTGATTCTTTAAAAAATTCACCACCATGAACAATTCTATGTCCAATTGCTTGAATCTCTTTTATTGAATCTATTACTTTTGTTTCATCATTTGTTAAAATTCTTAATACAAGTTCGATTGCTTCTTTATGTGTTGGAATTTGAAGTTCAAATGTTAATTTTTTATTTTCTCCAACTTCATGTTTTAATATTCCATCAATTCCTATTCTTTCTACTAATCCACTGGCTTTAAGCTCAGCTGTCTTTGCGTTGATTAGTTGATATTTTAGTGAAGATGAACCTGCATTTAATACAAATACTAACATTTTGTTCCTTTTTTAGTTTATTTTTACTTTTGGTAAGTTTTTTAATTTTATAAAAATCATTGAAGTCATTACAGCATCATTGTATGCATCATGTTTTCCAAGGCTTGGTATTTTCAATTCATTCATTATTGTATTAAATCTTAAATCAATATTTGCTTGTGGAATTCTTTCTATTTTATAATCATAGTAAATAGCAGATACTTCTAGGGCTTTATTAGGCAATTTTATTCCTAATATTGGTTTTAAATATTTATTAATCATGGCTATATCAAATTCTAAAAAATATCCTACTAATGTTCTGTTTCCAATGAATTCCAAAAACTCCTTTATAACTTTATTGATATCTTCTGCATCTTCTAAATCACATTCTCTAATATGATGTACTTTTATCGCTTCAACTTGTAATTTAGTTTTGGGTTTAATAAACTTAACAAATTTTTTACTTGCAACAATGGTGTTGTTTTTTATAATTACAGCACCAATTGAAATAATGTCATCTTTTTTTGGATCTAGACCTGTTGTTTCACAATCAAAACAAACATATTCTTCATTATTTGGTTCATCAAATAAATATAAATATTTTTTGTCTTTTAAATTTTTTTTATTAAAATAGTTTTTTATATTTCTAAACATAGTTTAACTTAAAGTGGAATTCTAATTTTTTCTTTAATTTATTTACTATTTTAAAAGAATCTTTTAATAAATCTTTTTCCATTGTATTTAAACTATCAGGATTTATATAGTTATCAATAGCAACTTTTCTATCAAGTTTTTCTAGATTTGATTTCAACTTTAAATTTGTTAAAAAGTTAAAAGCCATTGTTAATTCTTTTGCAAGTTCTGGTTCTAATACATTTATCTCTGTTAATTTATTTATTCTTTTTGCAGTACTTGTGTTTAATAACTTGTGCTCTAAGCTTAGTGATCTTATACCTTGAACAATAATAAATATTCCACCTTTTTTAATATCAATTTCATTTTTTTGTTTTTCATCTTTGCTATTAAAAACAAAACCATCAAAAAATCCTAAAGGAACATTAAAACTAGTAATTACTTTTGCAAAATGAGCATTAAAAGTTTGTGAATTTCCAGCAACTTTAAATAAGTATTCTTTTAAATTTAATATTAAATCTATATTTCCTGAAACACAAACAGCATCATAAAAAATAGCAATATTCATAAAATTATCACCACTTGGTTCATTTACCCATTGATAAATAAGGTTTTTAAAATCAGATTCTTTTCTACACCAATATGGGTTTGAAACCATGATATTACCTTCACATCTTGGAAATCCAAAATCTACAAGTGTTTCTGTAAAATCATGTGTAAATTTTTGTAATTCTTCATCGCTAATTGTGCAATCATCTTGTATTATTAATGCATTATCTTGATCTGTTTTTAAAATCTGCTCCCCTCTACCTTCACTTCCCATAACCACTAAACATGATTTTTCATATAATTCTTTAGGTGCTAATAATTTATATAATTTATCTAAAAGTTTTTTATTTAATTGATTAACTAATCTAGCGATAAATTCAATTTTTACACCTTTTGCATTTAAAGACTTAATTATCTTTATAAATGATAAAGATGCTTCTTTTAGTTCTTCTACAGTTTCTGCTTTTACTATTTGATTTGAAACAGAAAAAGTATTTGTAGCAAAAAATGATGATAATGAAATTTGATCCAAAATACCAACAATATTATCTTTAGAATTTTTTACAACAACTCTTTTTAATCCATGTTTAGCCATTATGAGTTGAGCATTGAATAAAAAATCATCTTCATTTACATAAATTAAACCTTTTGAAGAAATTTTTATAACTTTCTCATCGAAATCCATTCTATTTAAAATTACTTTTTGTCTAAAATCAGAATCTGTGATGATATGCATTTCCCCATTATTATCTTTTAAAAGTATAGTTGGAACTTTTTCTTTTTTAATAATAGTTGCAGCTTCAAAGATTGACTTATCTTCATCAATAATTACAGCTTTATGAATAGTTGCATCTTTAACTTTTGCAATCATTATATTTGCCATTTCTTTATTTTTTTCATAATGAATATTATTGTTAAGTTTTTCAGATATTGATTGGAAGAAATATGTTTCTAGTTCTATATTTTCATGTAATGTTTTTATGAAAATACTTCGAGGAAGACTGTAACAAATAGTTTCTTCTGTAGTTACAAAACTATTCTTTGAATAATTTTCTATTAAAGAAATAGAATCAAAAATTTCATTTTTAGAATAAATTGATAAAACTTCATTTTCTTGTTTTTCTTGAACTAGCCCTTTTAAAATAAAAAAAAGAAATTCTGGATTTTTTCCTTGTTTTTGAATTGTTTCATTTTCTTTAAAATAAACAATATCCATACTATCTGCAAATGTATCAAGTTGATTTGCACTTAAATTTTCAAAGGGATGAATTGATGTTAAAAAAGCTTTTTGTTCTAATAGACTCATATTTACTCTTTATATTGAAGTGGTAAATTATAGCTAAAAATGAATAAAATAATTATTATTAAAAAAGAGTAGTTATATGAAGAAAGAAATAAAAAATAAAGGATTTATCAAAGGATAAAATCCTTTGATAAAATAGATTAATGTTCAACAGCTCCAGCTGCACCAATACCAGTATTTGCTCTGATATTTTGACCTCTAAATAGTTGTCTTTCTTTTGCAGCTCTTTCTGAGTTATCTAATTTAGAGAAGAACCAAATAGAAACAAAAGCAACTGTTACAGAAAATAATGCAGGGTGCGCATAAGGGAAAACAGCTTTTTCATTTCCTAAAATTTGTACCCAAACATTTGGTCCTAATACAACTAATGCCACAGCAGAGATTAATCCCATAAATCCACCAATGAATGCACCTTTTGTTGTTAATCCACTCCAGTAAATTGAAAGAAATAAAATAGGGAAGTTTGCACTTGCAGCAATTCCAAATGCAAGACCAACCATATAAGCAATATTTTGTGATTCAAATGCAATTCCCAATGTAACACCAATGATACCTACTAAAATAACTGTAATTTTAGAAATTTTCACAACTTGTTCATCACTAGCATTTGGGTTAATAACATTTGCATAAATGTCATGGGATATTGCAGATGCACCCGCTAGTGTTAATCCAGATACAACCGCTAAAATTGTTGCAAATGCAACAGCTGAAATAAATCCCAAGAATGCATTTCCACCTAACATATGCGATAAGTGAACAGAAGCCATATTGCTTCCTCCAAATAATGCACCACCATCCATATATGCTTTTGCTCCATCAAAGTATTGAGCACCTTCTGCACTATTTAAAAATGCAATTGCTCCAAACCCAACAACTGTGATAATTACCCAAAAATATGCAACAAATCCAGTTGCATAAACAACAGATTTTCTAGCTTCTTTTGCATTTCCAACTGTAAAGAATCTCATTAAAACGTGAGGAAGACCTGCTGTTCCTAACATTAATGCCATACCTAAAGAAATAGCAGAAATTGGATCTGTAATAAATCCACCTGGACTTAAGATTGACTCTCCTGCTTTATGATTTTCAACTGCTTTTGCTGCTAATGATTCAAAAGAGAAATTAAAGTGGTATAAAACCATAACAGCCATAAATGAAACACCTGAAAGTAATAAACAAGCTTTAATTATTTGTACCCAAGTAGTAGCAAGCATACCACCAAAAGTAACATAAATAATCATTAAGGCACCAACCATGAATACAGCATATTCATACTCCATACCAAATAAAACTTGAATTAATTTTCCAGCTCCAACCATTTGAGCAATTAGATATAAAATTACAACTGAAATAGAACCAAACGCAGCTAAAGTTCTAATTTCTTTTTGTCCTAATCTATAAGCAGCAATATCTGCAAATGTAAATTTACCTAAGTTTCTTAATTTTTCAGCCATGAAGAATAAAATAATTGGCCATCCTACTAAAAATGAAACCGCATAAATTACACCATCGTAACCTTTCATATATATAAGACCTGATACTCCTAAAAAAGCGGCAGCTGACATATAATCTCCAGCAATTGCTAAACCATTTTGGAAACCTGTAATTCCTCCCCCTGCTGTATAGAAATCACTTGCAGATTTTGTTCTTTTCGCAGCCCAAAAAGTAATACCTAAAGTTCCAGCAATAAAGATAAAAAACATAATAATCGCAGGAATATTAAGTTCTCTTTTTACAGCTTCAAATGTTGCATCTCCAGCAGCAAATACGCTTAGTGCAAAAATTGCAATTAGTACTAATATTTTTAACATTACATCATATCCTTTACATCTTTTTTTATTTCATTAGTTAAATCTTCAAATTCACCATTTGCTCTTTTTACATAAATAAGAGTTGTGATAAAACTAATAACTAAAATAGCTAATGCAATAGGAAATGCAATTGTTGTTACACCATCACCAATTTTTGCTGCCAATAGTTCTTTATTAAATGCTATAACTAAAATATATGCATAAAACATAACTAATACGAAAACTCCTAGTTTAATACCAAAACTATTTCTTTTTGAAACTAATTCTTTATATTTTGGATTAGATTCAATTTTTTCTACTAATTCTTCATTCATTGTGCTTCCTTTTTTTAATTTGATATAAAATATTTATAAATTTTATATCATTTCTCATATAAGCTTTTCTAATACTATAATGGTAGCATTTAAATAGCAAATGGAAAAAAGTAACTGATTATACATTCAATATTTAAGAAATTAGAATTATTTTTAAGTAATTATGTAAAATTTGTGTATTAAATTGTAGATTTGTAACATAAAATATAATTATAAATTATTAAATTTAATGACTAGAATTAAGAAAAATTTAAGAATAATGTTTGATAGCTAAAAAGCTATCAAACATGTTTAGAAAAGTAATGAATTATTACTCAGATGTTACTAAAGTGAAAATTCACTTTAGTAACATTTCTAGTGATCAACTGCTCCATCAGCACCGATACCAGTTTCAGCTCTAACATTTTGAGCTTCAAATGATTCAATTTCTCTTTTTGCACTTTCAGATTTATCAGTAATTGAGAAGAACCAAATTCCAATAAATGCTGCAGTTACAGAGAATAATGCAGGATGTTTATATGGGAAAATAGCTTGAGCATTACCCATAATCTCAACCCAAATAGTAGGACTTAAAATCACAAGAATTACTGCAGTGATAAGACCAATAAATCCACCAATAAATGCACCTCTAGTTGTTAATTTTTTCCAGTAAATTGAAAGGAATAAAATTGGGAAGTTAGCAGATGCAGCAATGGCAAATGCAAGACCAACCATGAATGCAATATTTTGTTTTTCAAAAGCAATACCTAAAATAACCCCAACAACACCGATGATAATTACAGATGTTTTTGATACTTTAATTTCTTCAGCTTCAGTAGCATTTCCTTTTCTAATTACAATTGCATAAATATCATGAGATATTGAAGATGCACCTGCAAGAGTTAAACCAGAAACAACCGCTAAAATAGTAGCAAATGCAACTGCTGAAATAAATCCTAGGAAGATGTCTCCACCAACAACATGTGATAAGTGAATTGCAGCCATATTTCCACCACCAATTAATTTACCATCAGCATAGTATTGTGCACCTTCTGGTGAATTTAAGAATACAATAGCTCCTAAACCAATAACAGCAATAATTAAATAGAAGTAACCAATAAATCCAGTTGCATAAACAACAGATTTTCTAGCTTCTTTAGCATTACCAACTGTAAAGAATCTCATTAAGATATGTGGTAAACCAGCAGTTCCTAACATTAATGCCATACCTAAAGAAATAGCTGAAATTGGATCTGTAATAAACCCACCTGGTGCCATAATAGCTTGACCTTTAGAGTGTGTTGCAACAGCTTGTGTAGCTAAATCAGTAAATGAGAAGTTAAAATGTGCTAAAACCATAAGACCCATGAAAGTAACACCTGAAAGTAATAATACAGCTTTGATAATTTGTACCCAAGTAGTTGCAAGCATACCACCAAAAGTAACATAAATAACCATCATAGCTCCAACTAGAACTACTGCATATTCATAATCCATACCAAATAAGATTTGAATTAATTTTCCAGCTCCAACCATTTGTGCGATTAAGTATAAAGTTACAACAGATAAAGAACCAAATGCAGCTAAAATCCTAATTTTAGTTTGATCCAATCTATATGCAGCAATATCTGTAAATGTAAACTTACCTAAATTTCTTAATTTTTCAGCCATTAAGAATAAAATAACAGGCCAACCAACTAGGAATCCAACTGCATAAATTAAACCATCATATCCACTTAAATAAATCATTCCAGAAATACCTAAGAATGATGCTGCTGACATATAATCCCCAGCAATAGCCATACCATTTTGGAATCCTGTAATTCCTCCACCTGCTGTATAGAAATCTGAAGCAGATTTTGTTTTACTTGCAGCCCATTTTGTAATTAAAAGTGTTCCAGCAATGAAAATGAAGAACATAATAATTGCAGATACATTTAAATCTCTTTTTCCTGAAAATGTTGCATCCCCTGCAGCGAATAAACCAAGTGCAACTAAAGATAATATTGTAATTATTTTAAACATTATATAGCATCCTTTACATCTTCTTTAATTTGATTTGTTAAGTCTTCAAATTCACTATTTGCCCTTCTTACATAAATTAACGTTGTAATAAAGCTAATAACTATAATTGCAGCACCAATTGGAAATGCAATTGTCATTACACCATCCCCTAATTTTGTTGCTAAAAGCTCTTTGTTAAATGCAATAACTAAAATATATGCATAAAACATCACTAGAACAAAAATTGATAGTTTTAAAGAAAATGAACTTCTTTTTGAAACCAATTCTTGATACTTTGGATTAGATTTAATTTTTTGTACTAAATCATTATTCATGTTTGCCTCCTAAAATAATTGTAATAAAAAATACATTGGAATCTTAAGCTACGAAAGTTGCAATAAGATAGCATTTTTTAAACATCGGAAAATATTGTAATAGAATTATACTTATGAGTGAATTTATAAGTATAAATTCACTATAAAATAGGGAAAATTATTTTTTTGTAGCTGCTTAAGTCTGATTAATTTGTATAAAATGTTGTTTTAGCTGGTGTTAAATCTTTTAATTTTAGAAATATCATTGAAGTCATAATCGCATCATTTAAGGCATCATGCTTTCCTAATGCCGGAATATTGAGGTTTTTTAGAATTGTATCGAATTTTAAATCTATAAATTCATAGTCACTTGATCTTTTTCTTGTTCTATAATACATAGATGAAACTTCTATTGTTTCGTTTGGTAACTTTATACCAATAAATTTTTTAGTATATTTTGAAATTATCGCTACATCAAATTTAATATAGTATCCGACTATTGGTCGAGAGCCAATAAAATCTAATAATTGATAAATAGCATCTTCTGGATCTAACCCATTTTCTAAGTCAATTGGTCTTATTTGATGAATTTTTATTGATTCTTCTGCAATATGTTTTGAAGGTTTTAAGAATAGATAAAAAGTTTTTCTCATCAAGATTTTATTACCTTTTATATGAACAGCACCTATTGATAAGATTTCATCTTTTCTTGGATTTAATCCACTTGTTTCACAATCTAAACATATATATTCATCAATAGTTGGTTCATGAAATAAGAAATCATATTTCTTATTTTTTAATTTTTTTCGATTCCAATTTTTAAAGAAATTTTCAAACATTATGAAATCTTATCTATTCTAAAAGTATAATTAATAAATTTCTTAAACTCAATAACAATTTTAAAAGAATCCTTTAGTAAATCTCTTTCAATTTTTCCTAAAGAGTGTGTATCAATCTCATTATTTATTTTTTTACCATCTTGAATATCATCTAATTGTGCTTTTAATCTTAGTGTATTAACAACATCAAATGCTTCAAGAAGTTCAGCTGCTTTATTTCTTTCTAAAATCTTTTTTTCTTCTAAAATTTTTATTCTTTTAACAGTTGTAGTTTCTCTAATTTTTTCTCTCAGTGCTAAAGATCTAATTCCTTGAACTATAGGAAAAACAGCAGCTTTTTTTATATCAATATTATGTGATTTTGTCATAAAATTTGCAATAGTATTTGGTGTGTCAAATGTTAATGTCGCTTTTGCAAAATATGCCATAAATACATCTTTATCATGAAGCTTATTAAATAAATCATCTTTTAAGTTTATTAATAAATCTTTATCTCCTGCAACTGCAAAAGAATCAAAAAATATTGCTAAATCCATATAATTTTGCATATCTGGTGCTTGAATCCATCTTGCTGTTTCATTTTTATATTCACTTACTGTTTTACACCAAAATGGATTTGATACCATTATATTCCCTTCACATGGAGGATAACCAAAATCAATTAAATATTTTGTAATATCATTCATATAAGGTCTATATTGTTCTACGTCTATCCCATCTTTGACAACAAGGGCATTATCTTGATCAGTTTTTATTATTTGTTCATTTCTTCCTTCACTTCCCATTACTATTAAGCAAGCACCTTTTTGCAACTCTGTTGGCAAAACTAAATTATAAAGTTTTTGATAAACTTTTATATTTAGTTGACCAATTAAGTTTGATATATGATTAACTTTTACACCTTTTGCTTGAAGACTTTTTATTATATTTAATAAATCTTTACTCGCAAATTTTAAATCATCTATATTCTTAGCTTTTTTAATTTTTGAATCTACTACATAGGTATGATTTGCAAAATGTGAAAGAATATTAATTTGTTCTAATATACCAATCATTTCACCTTTTGAATTAGTTACACCAATTCTTTTAATGTTTTTTTTAATTAAAAGGGTTAATGCTTCAAATAAATAATCATCATTATGAACAGTTATAAGTGGAAATATAGCAATATCTTTAACTGGAATTGTTAGATCTCTTCCTGCTAAAAGAACTTTTACTTTTAAAAGTGAATCTGTAATAATTCCATATTTACCATTATCTTTTTTTACTATTATTGTTGAAGTTTTAAATTCCATTGATTGTTCAATGGCATCTATTAATTTTGTGTTTTCATCAACTATGCAAGCTTCATGAATTAATGTGTCATCAACTTTTGCAATCATAAAAGATGATAATTCTGATGTATATTCTTTATCTTTTAGTGTTTGAATTTTATTAACTAAATCTTTTAAAAAATAATCCTTAAATTGTTGATTTTGTTCAATGAGTTTTAAAAAAGTATCTTTTTCTAATTCATAGCAAATTAATTCTTCATAAACTTTAAAAGTATTATTGCATTTACCATATATTAATGAGTTTGAATCAAATGAATCTTCATGATGATAATCCATAACAACCATATTATCGGATGAGTATTCATAAACTGTTCCTTTAATAATTATAAAAAAATGATTTGATATTTTTTCAGGACTGATTAAAACTGAATCTTTAGGATAATATGCAATATCCATATGTTTTATACATCTATCCATTTGACTTGAGGTTAAAACTTGAAAAGGATGGATATTTGAAAGAAAAGCAGCTTGATCTTGAAGACTCATTTATTTTCCTTAGATTCTTTGATAGTATTTTTTTATGTTAAAAGTTTTAACATAAAAAAATACTAAAAAGTATACCCGAAGGTATACTTTTTTAGTTTAGCTTTTTAGTGATCTAATGCTTCACCAACACCAGAAGGAATTCTAATATTTTCTACAAGCTCTTGAATCTCTGCAGGAGGCTCAGGAGTCATTCTAGATACAACGAATGCTACTATTAGGTGTAATAGTGTACCAATAGTTCCAATTCCTGTTGGATCAATTCCAAATAAGTAATCTTCTTTGCTTCCACCTAAAAATACAAAGTATACAATGTATCCAAAAGTAAAGAATAGACCAACAAGGATACCAGCAATCGCACCTTCTTTATTCATTCTTTTATCAAATACCCCAAGTATAATTGTAGGGAAGAATGCAGCCGCTGCTAAACCAAATGCAAAAGCAACAACTTGTGCAACGAAACCTGGAGGGTTAATTCCTAAGTAACCAGCAATTGCAATTGCAACTACAGCTGAAACCCTTGCCCACATTAACTCAGTTTTCTCATTTAATGTTGATTTACCAGTTTTTTTATCTTTAAAGATAACTTGACCCATCAAATCGTGTGAAATAGCTGAAGCAATTACAAGTAATAATCCAGCTGCTGTTGATAATGCTGCTGCCAAACCACCAGCTGCAATAAATGCGATTACCCAGTTAGGTAAGTTTGCAATTTCAGGATTTGCAAGAACCATGATATCTACGTCAACATAAATTTCATTTTCAATTTTTCCAGAATTTTCAGCAGGTTTAGGATTAGTTGTTAATCTCTCACCATTTGTACCAACCTTAGTTCCATCAAATTCAGGTTTACCTTTAGCTGCTGTAAATGCATCACCTTTAGCATATTGGATTTTTCCATCACCATTTCTATCAGTCCATGCTAATAATCCACCTTGTTCCCAAGTTTTGAACCATTTACCATTGTTAGCTGTTCCATCTGCAAATTTAGCTTCATTATTAACAAATGCGCTATATTCTACATTTTGTACATTTTTAATTAAGTTGATTCTTGAGAAAGAAGCAACAGAAGAAATTGTTGTATACATAATTGCAATAAATACTAGTGCCCAACCAGCAGATACTCTAGCATCTTTAACAGTTGGTACTGTAAAGAATCTAACAATAACGTGAGGTAAACCAGCTGTTCCTAACATTAACGCAGTTGTTAACATAAACATATTCCATAAGTTACCTGGCTTAGTATATTCTGCAAAACCTAAGTCAACTAAAGATTGATCAAGTGCATGTAAAAGATAAGTTCCTTCAGGAATAACTTGTACACCATTGCTAAATGCAAATGTAGTTGTTGCAAAAATACCTAATTGAGGTAAGAATGTATCAGTAACTTGTAATGATAAGAAAATTGCAGGAATCATATATGCAAAAATCATAACAATATATTGAGCAACTTGAGTATATGTAATACCTTTCATTCCACCAAGAACTGAATAGAAGAATACAATAGCCATACCAATTAGTACACCTGTATTTACATCAACTTGTAAGAATCTTGAGAATACGATACCAACCCCTCTCATTTGTCCTGCAACATATGTAAATGAAACAAAAATAACACCAACAACAGCAACTAGTCTAGCTGTATCTGAATAATATCTATCACCAACGAAGTCAGGAACAGTAAACTTACCAAATTTTCTTAAATATGGTGCCAACAACATAGCTAGTAGAACGTATCCACCAGTCCACCCCATTAAATAAGCTCCACCATCAGAACCTTTGAATGAAATGATACCTGCTAATGAGATAAATGAAGCTGCTGACATCCAGTCTGCTGCTGTTGCCATACCGTTTGCAACTGGGTGAACTCCACCACCTGCAACATAGAAATCTTTAGTTGAACCAGCTTTTGCCCAAAGAGCAATACCAATATAAATTGCAAAAGAAACACCTACGAATAGGTAAATTAATGATTGTAATTCCATACTATTCTACTCCCTATTCATGAACGCCGTATTTTTCATCAATTCCTGTCATTACTTTTACGTAAACAAAAATTAAAATAACAAATACATATATTGCACCTTGTTGTGCAAACCAATAACCTAATTTAACTCCACTAATTTCAATAGCGTTAAGTTCGTTGATAAATAAAATTCCACAACCGAAAGAAACTATAAACCAAACTACAAGTAGTTTAATGATCATAGAAATATTTTCTTTCCAGTATGCTTGTGCTTTTTCTGGACTCATTTTGCTCTCCTTCAAAATTTTTATACCAAACAAAATAAATTGCTTAATAAGGTAACAATGAAATTATAATAGTTGTGAATAGCAAAAAGGTAGCAATTGATTTTTTTTTTAGTTATTTAATAATAAAAATTAGTATGTTAATAATTCTGAAGAAATAAAAGCCCTTAAAAATGGGCTTTATACTGAGTAGTATCTATCTATTTTATAACCAAGTCCTCGAATATTTTTAATGAAATCTTCTTTTAACGCTTTTTTTAATCTAGAAATTTCTGCTCTAATTGTTGGATTATCTATATTTTCTCCATCCCAAATATCCATTCTAAATCTTTCAAAATCCACAATCATATTAATATTAAGAGCCAAAATATGTATAATTTCTAATTGTTTTTTAGTTAAATTTTGAGGTTCACCATTGAAATATAATGTTTGTTTGTCTTTTGCATAAGAATAATTTTCTGAAAATTTAATATGAGAGGTGTTATTTTGTTCTTTTTTTAAGATTTGGTTGATTTTTATACCTAATTCACCTAAATGGAAAGGTTTTTTTATATATTCTCTGCATCCAAGATTATATGCTTTGCTAATATCTTCTATATCAATTAGTGCCGAAATGAATATAGTTGGAATATATTTTTTTTGTCTGTTTAGTTCTGTTAATATTTCAAAGCCATCTTTAGTTGGTACATTAATATCAAGTATTAACAAATCATAAGAATTATTAATAGCATTTAAAACTTCTTGACCATCACAAAAACTTTCAACCATATGTCCTATATTTTTCAAATACTCGCTAATAGCATTGTTTAACATTAATTCATCTTCAAGCAGTAATATCTTCATTTATTCTAAACCTATAAGTAAATTTTGTCTTTTCTTCATCAGATTGTAAGTTAATTATAACTAAATTTTTATCACAAATATCTTTTACTATTTTTAAGCCTAATCCAAAACCACCTCTTGCATTATTTTCTCTATAGAAGTCATCAAATATTTTTTCTACTGAATTAATTTGTTTAGAATGCGTTGTAACACTAAATTTAATTTCATTATCATTTAAATATTCAAGTTTTACAAATATTGGTGATTTAGCATATGAATATTTTATTGCATTTGATAAATTATTATCAATAATTCTTTGTAGCTCTGTATTATTGAATTTTATATACATATCCTCTTCAATATTATTTATAAAGTAAAGCGAGTTTGAAATAGCTATTTCTTCAAAATAATCTATCCTTTGAGATAATATTTTAGAAAAATCTAAATACTCTTTTTCATAGATTACTCTATCTCTTTTTATTAAATAGGATAAGTCATCATATATATATTGAATAATCTTTGAGCCTGATTCTATATTTGTAATATATTTATTATTTGGAATTTTCATTTTTAATAAATCAATATTTGTTTGTATTATTGCTAAAGGCGTATTTATCTCATGAACAGAATTTTTTATAAATGTTTTTTGTGATTCAATTAATTTTGTTAATTCTTTAGTTTTTTCAGATACATTGTATTCAAGATTTTTATTCAAATCTTCTAACATATGTGTTTTTAATTTAATATTATTCATAGCATCAGTTGCATAGTTTGCAATTATTTTAAATTCACCAAATATAATTCTGTTTTGATTTATTGGATTATCATTTTTTTGTGATTCTTTAAAATACTTACCAATCTCTTTAACATCATTTACTATTAATATAGTTGCATTTTTGTATATAAATATAGAGTATAGAACAAGCATTATTGTTAATGATGTAATTTGTAAAGTATAATTTGATATTTTTTGATTATATTCTTCATCTTTTTCTTTAACTAATTTATCAATTTCATCTAAATATACACCTCGACCAATTGTCCAATTCCAGTTTTTATACGAATTTGCATAAGAAATTTTTTTAGTATCTTTAAAAATGGCTAATTTATACCAAAGATATTCAACATATCCACCATTTGGTTTTTGAGAAACATTAATTAAGTCTTTTATTACTTCTTTACCTTCTTTATCTTTTAATTCATAATAAGTATTACCAACTCTATCTTTTGAAATAGGGTGATATAAGCTTACTCCTTCAAAATTGTAAATAAATAGGTACTCATTCATATTGTCAGTTCTTAATTCTTTAAGTGCTTCTATAACTTCTTTTTGAATGATTTCTTGAGGTTTTATATTTTTGTATTTATTGTCATAATATTTAATGAAGTTAATTACATTATTAACATCACTTTTAATAAGTTCTTTTTGACTGTTTGTATAATCTGTTTTAAGGGTTTCAGTTTTATCTTGAAGTTCATCATGGGCATTACTGATAATAATAAAAGTAAAGAATGATATTAGGACCACGATAAATAATATACTATAAACAATTAAATGGTATAGACTTTTTGCTTTTAACATAAAAAAACCTTTTGTTTTAAAGGTAAAATAATAACTGATTTTATATAAGAAGTTTCTTTTGAAGATTTTAAAAGTGGCGCGGTTGAAGGGACTCGAACCCTCGACCTCCTGCGTGACAGGCAGGCATTCTAACCAACTAAACTACAACCGCACTTAAAAAATACTATTTACAAAGAGTAAATAGAAGTCACAAAATAATCTTTAAAAATCTAATGCTACTGCATTTTATAATTTTTAAAAATGTGGTGGTCGATATAAGACTCGAACTTATGACATCTACCTTGTAAGGGTAGCGCTCTACCAACTGAGCTAATCGACCGGTTTGTTGCAATATGGCTTGGTGACCCCTAGGGGATTCGAACCCCTGTGATTGGAATGAAAATCCAAGATCCTAACCGTTAGATGAAGGGGCCAAGATTGCAACAATAAAATAAATGGTGACCCGTGATGGATTCGAACCATCGGCCCCCTCATTAAAAGTGAGATGCTCTACCGGCTGAGCTAACGGGTCACATAAACAAAATTAAAAGTGGCGCGGTTGAAGGGACTCGAACCCTCGACCTCCTGCGTGACAGGCAGGCATTCTAACCAACTAAACTACAACCGCACTTAAAAAATACTATTTACAAAGAGTAAATAGAAGTCACAAAATAATCTTTAAAAATCTAATGCTACTGCATTTTATAATTTTTAAAAATGTGGTGGTCGATATAAGACTCGAACTTATGACATCTACCTTGTAAGGGTAGCGCTCTACCAACTGAGCTAATCGACCGGTTTGTTGCAATATGGCTTGGTGACCCCTAGGGGATTCGAACCCCTGTGATTGGAATGAAAATCCAAGATCCTAACCGTTAGATGAAGGGGCCAAGATTGCAACAATAAAATAAATGGTGACCCGTGATGGATTCGAACCATCGGCCCCCTCATTAAAAGTGAGATGCTCTACCGGCTGAGCTAACGGGTCACATTTGTTTGTCCTTTTTAAGTTGTTCTACTTAAATTGGACTGGAATTATAATAGCTTTTAATTTATTTGTCAAGAGTATTTTGAAGAAATTTCAAAATTTCTTTCAAAGAGTATTTTGCAGCTTGAATTTGTACTTCTTCTCTATTACCTTTGAAGTAACATGTATCTACCATTTTATGGTGCTTTTTGTCACAATAACCAATCACCACTGTACCAACTGGTTTATTTCTACTTTCTCCTGTTGGGCCTGCAATTCCTGATATTGCAATAGCATAATCAGCATCAAATTTTATAATTACTCCCTCTAACATCTCATTTACAACTTCACAACTAACGGCTCCAAATTTTTCTAAAGTTTCATTTTTTACTTTTAGTTCTTGATTTTTTATTTTATTTGAATAAGTTATTATACTTCCATTAAATATATCAGATGATCCAGAAATTTTTGTAATCATAGATGCAACTAATCCACCCGTACATGATTCAGCACATGTAATAGTTTGTTTATTAGCTCTTAAAAGCTTTTGAAGAGTTATCATATCTTTTTCATTAAAAATATCGTCATACATGTCTTATAGCCTTTTAAGTTAATTTATACAGCTATTTTAATTGATTATTATTGAAAGTAAGATAATTTGGAGAAATTTATTTATTGTAATTCGGTCAGATTAAATATAATAAGAGATGTTACTCTTATTATATTTTATTAGATAGTTTAAAAGTTTTAAGCTATTTCAGGATCTGTTAAGTCAGCTAAGAATGCTGCTTCATCAAATTCAAGATTTAAGTATTCACAAACTACTTTAATATCTCTTTCTGCATTTCCTAAACAAGAAGTTGCTCCTGGAGATGGAGTCATATTAAAGATAATTCCTTTTCCTTCACTTAAAGATGCTTCACCAAGCATTAATTTTTTCTCAGTTTTATTAAGAACTTGAGGTCTAACTCCACCAAATCCTTTTGCATACTCTAGATCATCTACACTTAAAGATGGAACAATTTTTCTAGCATCTTTAACGAATAAACCTTTGTTTATTCCTGGAACTTCAAATAAGAAGTTTTTAAATACGTAGTTTCTAATTTCAGAATCTTTTAATAAATCCCAGAAGATTTTTAGGATGCTTCCATCAATATTCATTGTTTTTAAACATTGGAATATTGATTTACCACCTTTATATCTTTCAAGAACAAGTAAAGCAAGTGCAGTTGGTCCAAATCTTGTTTTACCATTTTCTAAGATATCTGGATCTCCATGAAGAGCAGCAAATGGTAATTTATCATTTTGTACCATATAAACTTTACCATTTAAGAACTCACCATTTGTAATATAAAATGATCCAGCCATTGATAAAGAACCCATATGTTTACCATAACCCATTTTATGAGCTAAAAATAATGAATGAGCACCTGCATTAACTACCACGAAATCAGCTGTGTAAACAGTACCATTAACAGTTGTTAATTTATATTTATCACCAATTTTTTCGATATCTTCAACTTCTGAATTAAAGAATATATCTGTAGTTTTAGATGAATCAGCATTTTGACCAGCTTTTGCTAATTCTTTAGTCATAGCTCCAAAATCAACAGTTGTATATTGATCTTTCGCACCCATAGCAATAATTGGCTCTGGTCTATCTTTAGTTTGTGCTTTATCTGCATAAACTAATTTTGGTTCTAATTCTCTTAAAGTCTCTTTATCCCATAACTCTAAATAAGGAAAAACTTCTTTAAATTCATTATATCTTTTTGTAATAAATTCAACTTCTTTTTCTCCAACTCCTAAAGCCATTTTTTGGTGTTTAAACATAATTTTATCTTGTAAATTATATTGTAAACAGAACTTTTCAATCATTTTTGCAGTTCTTTTTGTAATTTTAGCTTTTGACAAAGTATAGTTTGTTTCAATATCACCTACGTGAATTGTTTGAGAGTTACTTGTACCTTTTGAGTTTAAAGTAGCAAGATCTTCATATTTTTCTAGTAAACAGATGTTTTTTGCTGTTGAGTATTTAGCAAGCTCATAAAATAATGCAGCTCCAGAGATACCTCCACCTACAATTACGACTTCATAGTGTTTTTCGTTCATTTATCATTCCTATGTTTTTGTGAAATATTTGATGATTCTATCATATAATTTTTATATTTTGCATAAATAAAACACAAAATTGTGCAATTAGTAAATATTTTATAGATTTTAGTAACACATAATTATTATAGTATAGATTTGATTGTACAAGTTTTGTACGATATGTAATAAAAAAGTCACATAGCTTTTTGTTGATAAATTTACTTTTAAATTAAATTAGATATAATCTGCGATTTAATGAAAAACTATAAATATTTTGAAAACTGAAGGTGTTATAATGGATTATAAAGAGAGTTTACTGCTTCCAAAAACAGAATTTCCAATGAGAGGAAATCTTCCTAACAATGAACCTGTTAAATATAAGCAATGGGATGAAAAAAAAGTATATGATAAAATGAAACAAAATAGGGTAGGTTGTGAGTCATTTACACTTCACGATGGACCTCCTTATGCTAATGGAAATATTCATATTGGTCATGCTTTAAATAAAATTTTAAAAGATATTATTAACAAATTTCATTA
This sequence comes from Arcobacter sp. s6, assembly GCF_040884245.1. Lineage (NCBI taxonomy): Bacteria > Pseudomonadati > Campylobacterota > Epsilonproteobacteria > Campylobacterales > Arcobacteraceae > Arcobacter > Arcobacter sp. s6. The sequence goes on from NZ_JBEVTN010000006.1 coordinate 40,569, forward strand.
TTTTGAGGGAAAATCAATTAGATATGTTCCGGGTTGGGATTGTCATGGTTTACCAATTGAGCAAAAAGTAGAAGAGAAAATTGGTTCAGAAAAGAAAAAAATACTTCCTAAATCAAAACTTAGACAACTTTGTCGTGATCATGCTGCTAAATTTGTTGATATTCAAAGAAGTGAATTTAAACAATTGGGTGTTATTGCAGATTGGGAAAATCCTTATTTAACAATGGATTTTAAATTTGAAGCGAATATTTATAGAGAGTTATGTGCTATTGCAAAACAAGGTTTGTTAATTCAAAGATCTAAACCTGTTTATTGGTCTTGGGCTGCTCAAACTGCTTTAGCTGAAGCTGAAGTTGAGTATGAAGATAAAACATCACCATCTATTTATGTTGCTTTTAAACATGAAAAATTAGATGCAAGTATTATTATTTGGACTACAACTCCTTGGACTTTGCCAGCTAATACAGGTATTTCACTTAATGGTGAAGAAGAGTATGTATTAACGAGTGATAAGTTTATTGTTGCTAAGAAATTATATAACTCTCTAATAGAAAATGAAGTAATAAAAGGTGAAGTTGTTGAAACAATTAATCCAAAAGATTTAGAAAATACAAATGCAATAAATCCTTTAAATGATAGAAAGTCTAAAATTGTTTTAGGTGAACATGTAATGATGGATTCAGGATCAGGTGCAGTTCATACAGCTCCTGGACATGGAGAAGATGACTATAAAATTGGTTTAGTATACGGTCTTGATGTAATAATGCCAGTTGATGCTTTTGGAAAATATGATGAAACAATTATAAGAGAAAAGCTTTTTAGAAATACAGAAAAATACTTAGGATTAAATGTATTTAAAGCGAATGATTTAATACTTGAAGAATTAGGTGATGCTTTATTAAAAAGAGTTGATATTAGACACTCTTATCCACATTGTTGGAGAACACATACACCAATTATTTTTAGAGCTACAAAACAATGGTTTATTTCAATTGATGATAAGTATGGAAAACAAAATAAAACACTAAGAGAAAATGCTCTTAAAGTTGTTGAAGATTTAACATTCTATCCTGAATGGGGAAGAAATAGATTAAAGGCAATGCTTGATGGAAGACCAGATTGGTGTATCTCAAGACAAAGAGATTGGGGAGTTCCAATCGCATTTTTTAGAAATAAAAAAACAGATGAGATTGTTTTTGATGAAAAAGTATTAAATTATACAGCAATGATATTTGAACAAAAAGGTTGTGATGCTTGGTATGATTTAGAAATTTCAGAATTATTATATCCAGGAAGTGGATTAAATCCTGAAGATTTAGAAAAAACAACTGATATTTTAGATGTTTGGTTTGATTCAGGTTCTACTCAAAATGCTGTTTTAAGAAGCAGAAATTATGATGCTGGAACTTTCCCTGCTGATATGTATTTAGAAGGAAGTGATCAACATAGAGGTTGGTTCCAATCTTCACTTTTAACAACTTTAGCTTCAAGTGAAATTGCTCCTTTTAAATCGATTTTAACACATGGATTCACTGTCGATGAAAAGGGTGAAAAAATGTCTAAATCTAAAGGAAATGTTGTTGCTCCTGATAAAGTTTTAAAAGAGTACGGAAGTGAAATTTTAAGACTATGGGTTGCAATGAGTGATTATCAATCTGATTTAAAAATCTCTGATAATATCTTAAAACAAAATGCAGAGCTTTATAGAAAAATTAGAAATACTGCAAGATTCTTACTTGCGAATGTAAGTGATTTAGAAGAGATTGTATCAGTTGATAAAATGGGACCTTTAGATAAGTGGGTATTAAATAAAGCTAAAAAAGTATTTGATGAAATTGAAGCTGCATTTAATGTATATGAGTTTTCAAAAGGTTTAAATAAATTAAATAACTTCTTAGTTGTTGATTTATCAGGTATTTATCTTGATGTTTGTAAAGATAGATTATATTGTGATGATAAAAATGATATTCATAGACTTGCATCTCAAAGTGCAATGGCATTAATTGCTAAAAAACTAATATCAACAATAGCTCCAATTTTAACTTATACTATGGATGAGTTATTGTCTTTTGCACCTGATTTTATAAAAGGTGACTGTGAAGATATATTTGATTATAAAAAAGTAGTATTACCAAGTGTTGAAGTTAATATTAAAGAGGCTATTTTATTTTCAGCAAAAGAGAAGTTCTCTGAAATAAAAGATGCATTAAGTAAGGAAAAAGTTATAAAATCTACACTTGAATTAATGATTTATACTGATTGTGAAGATATAATAGCATTAGATGAAGTAGAATCTAGCGATTGGTTCTTAGTAAGCTCTGTAACAAAAGATAAACAAAACTCTGATATACTTGGAACTTTCCAAGTTGATGGAAATGTATTTGAAGTTTATAAAGCAAATGCACATAAATGTCCTAGATGTTGGAAATATACAGCAACAAAAGAAGAAACACTTTGTCAAAGATGTGATGAAGTTTTAAATTAGGAATAAAATGTTTCAAGAAGAAGTAACGCTTACATTTATATTTCAAACTATAGCTATAATTTTAATAATCACAGCTATTGGAATATATTTTGTAAAAAAGAAAGCAAAAGAGGTAAAATAAAATGATGCCATTTACAGATGAAGATTTACAAGATCCTGTAAGTTCAATTATAAAAAATAAAATTGCTCCAATGCTTGCACGAGATGGTGGTGCAATAGAACTTTTGGATATAAAAAATGCAAGAGTCTTTGTACAATTAAAAGGTGCATGTGTTGGTTGTAGTGCAAGTGGAAGTACATTAAAATATATAGTTGAAAAGGAGCTAAAAGCTGCTATTCACCCTGAATTACAAATAGTTAATGTTCCACAAGGTATGGAAAATAGATTAGAGGAATTTTAATGATAAATGAGAGTAGATTATTAAGCGAAGCAAACTCTTTTTTCATTCAAAAGAAATTTGAAAAAGCTTTGTTTTTATATTCACAACTATCATCACATTTTCCAGATAATAAAGAGTATCAAATATATGCATTGTTTTGTGATATTGCAAGTGAAGATGAACAAAAAGCAATGTCCCTATATGATTATTTTACAGTAGTAAAAGATGAAAACCTTGATGAAGCTGTGAGATATGTTGAAGATGTTATAAATGCATATGATGGTGATATTGATAAGATGATGGAAATACTAAAAGAAGTATCTTCTTCAACTGTTGATGCTTTAGATGCAATACGATATGAAGATTTTAAGAAATTAATAAATTCAAGAGGCTCTTTTAGAATAGCTTTTGAAGATATTATGTTTTCAACAAAAGTTGCAATTGAAAATAAAGATGATTTTTTTGATTTTGTAACAAAATTAATAGATAATGATTTTAATACAACAGCATATACATATCTTGATGGTTTTAATGAATATTTCTCATATGATCAAGAGATAGAAAAATTATATAAAAAATTAGAAGAGAAAAAACTTGCAACTAATCATAAATAATAAAATTTATACAGATAACTCAAAAGAAGCAGATCAAAACTCTGTATTTGTAGTTTCAAAACAAAATGAAAAATTTAAAGAAAATGCCATTTCAAATGGTTGTAAAGAAATTATTGATTCCTCTGAATTAAAAAATCATCTTGATATGAGTTCTATAAATATTATAGGTATAACAGGAACTAATGGTAAAACTACAACAGCTGCAGCTATTTATTCTATTTTATTAGATTTAGGATATAAAGTTGCCCTTCAAGGTACACGAGGTTTTTTTATAAATGATGAAAGAGTTGAAGAATACTCTTTAACAACTCCTGTTCAAATTGGAAATTTTGCTCATATTCAAAAAGCTATGAATAATGGATGTACTTTTTTTGTGATGGAAGTTAGCTCTCATGCAATTGAGCAAAAAAGAATTGAAGGATTAGAGTTTGCTCTAAAAATTCATACAAATATTACAAGAGATCATCTTGATTATCATAAAACAATAGAAGAGTATATAAGAATTAAAAATTCATTTTTTGAAGATGATAGTAAAAAATTAATTAACAAAGATGATAAAATAGTTAAGTATAATTCTAAAAATGGATATGCATACTCTTTAGATGAGCCTTCAACTTACAAAGTTACCGCATACTCTTTTAAAAATGGAACTCATGTAATGTTCTCTCATTTTGGAACAATGCACTCTTTTTCATCTCATATGATGGGTATTTTTAATGTTTATAATTTGATGGCAGCAGTTGCTGCTGTTCATATTACAACACAAAAATCACTTGATGAAATTTGTGAAGCTTTAGAAGGTTTTGCAGGGGTTAGTGGAAGAATGGAAACTATTTCATCTAATCCTTTAATAATAGTAGATTTTGCTCATACTCCTGATGGAATGAAAGAGGTTTTACAAAGCTTTAATGAAAGAGATATTATTTGTGTGTTTGGTGCAGGTGGAGATAGGGATAAAGCAAAACGACCTTTAATGGGAAGTGTTGCTGCATCTTATTCTAAACATATTATAGTAACGAGTGATAATCCAAGATTTGAAGATCCTGATATGATTATTGAAGATATTTTAGTAGGTATAAAAAACCATACGAGTGTTCAAGTTGAAATAAATAGAAAAGAAGCTATAAAAAAAGCCATAGCCATGGCAGATGAAAATAGTGTTGTATTGATTCTTGGAAAAGGTGATGAATCAACACAAACTATTTATGATAAAAAATTCCCTTTTTCTGATAAAGAAGAAGTATTAAAAATTTTAAATAAAGAGTAAAACTCTTTATTTAAATTGAGCTTTTACTGGCATAACTTTTGTTTCCAGAAAGTTTTTAACCTTCTTCAATAATTAATGCACCTCTATAAGCCTTCAAAGTAACTATAATGGTAATACAATTTTAAAAATTGTTCCTTTATATTTTTTATCTAAATAAGTATAAGTAGTGTTTATAGCTTGAATATTTCCTTTTAGATGTTTTGTTACAAGTTCATTACACATAAAAAGACCTAAACCTGTACCTTGTGTCTCATCTTTCGTCGTGAAATAGGGCTCAAATATTTTATTAATTATTTCATCATCAATTCCACCTGCATTGTCTTTTATTTCTATTTCTAAAAAAGTATCAACTTTTTTATTTTCTATAAAGATATATTTTTTACTATCTAAATTTTTAAAATTTTCAAATGCATCAATTGCATTATTTATAATATTAATATAGATTTGTACTAGTTCATTTTCATAGGTTTCAATTTCTATATTTTCAGTATTTAATATTATTTCAATATTTTTATCTTTTAATCTTGAAGATATTAATTTTAATGTTTTTTCAAGTAAATCATTTGTAAATATACTATTCATATAATTACTTTTTTTAAAATAATTTCTAAAATCATCAATTGTTTTTGATAAATATTGAGTATTTTGATTTATAATATCTAATGCTTCCATCTCATTTTTTTCATCAGAAATTTTTAGTTCTTTTTCTAATTTTATACCAGTTGCAAGTGTAGAAATAATTGATAAAGGTTGTCTCCATTGATGCGCTATATTTGCAATCATTTCACCCATTGAAGCTAATCTTGATTGTTGAATTATCAATTTTTCTTGCTCTTTTAATTGATTTAAATTATTTACCTGATCTGTGATATCTTGAGTCAATGCTAAAATTCCAATAACATGACCATTTTCATCTATTAAAGGAACTTTTGAAGTATTTACTATTCTTACTATATTTTTATTTATTGTAACTTTTTCAGTATAATTTAATTTAGCTTTTTTAGTATCCATAATTAACTTATCATCATATACAAACTCTTCTTTTTCAGGAAAATTAAGATCAGAGTCTTTTTTACCAATTAATTCTTCCTTATTATTTAAATTAATTAATTCTAATAACCTTTTATTTGAACCTTGATAAGCTCCATTTATATCTTTCCAAAATATAGAAATAGGAGCATTTTCAATAATAGTTTCTAATAAATCTTTTGTTTTTGTTAATTGATTTTTTTCTTCTTGCAGATTATTGAACTGTTGTTTAGAAAAAAAGTAAAGTAATATAGTTGATAAGGAGATAAATAATCAACCTTTAATCGTTTGAATAAATTGTAAGGTAGTTAAATCATCTATAAATAAATTAATAGCTGAGTCAGAAAAGTAAATCCATAAAATACCAAATAAGAAATAAACAAATGTAATTTTGAGATAGGAATAGTTTGTTTTAATCATAATTAATCCTTTATCCTTAATTATATCTAATTTAAAAAAGCTATTCCTTGTTTTTTAAATATATTAACAGTATCAAAGATAAAATTGCAAAAAATAAAGGATAAAAAAACAAATAATCTTTTAAAATTATTTTATTTTGGTCAATTTGAGATTTCTCTAGTTTATTTATGTCTTCATATATTAAAATCAAATCTTCTTTTGACATTGCGGTATAGGATCTTGCATTAGATTTTTTAGAAATCTCATATAATATATTTTGGTTAAAATTACCAATTCCAATTGTATATGCTTTAATATTATATTTATTTAATAATTTTATTACAACATCAAGGGGAATTTTACTTGAGTTATCTTCTCCATCACTTAATAAAATTATAATATTTGATTTAGCATTTTGATTTTTTAGTATATTTACACTTGATGCAAGGGAGTCAATAATTGCAGTTTTTTGACCAGCCATTTCTACATCAAGATAATCAAGTATTTGTTTTTGTGCATCTTTGTCAAAACTAAGAGGACTTGCAATTAAAACAGAATCTCCAAATAAAACAATCCCAATATTATCAGCAACTCTTTTGTCTATAAAATCTTTTACAATTTCTTTTACAACTTCAAAACGATTTTTTGAATAGTTTGCATCCAAATCTCTTTCTTTCATAGAACCACTTGCATCTATATTTAAAAGAATATTTATTCCATTGTTTTTTAAAAGGATTGTATCATTTATTTTTATAGGACTTGCAAGAGCTATAATTGAGAAAACTATTACCAGATATTTTAAAATATTTATTACAATCATTGATTTTTGATTTGCAAATTGAAAAATATTTAAATGTGGAATAAAATATGTAGGTGTTTTTGCTTTACAATATATTGAGCAAACAATAAATAAAACTATCAAAAGTAAAAAATAGGGATATTCAAAAGTAAAATTATTGTAGCTATTAAACATCTAAAATTTCCATAAAAGTTGAATATTTTGCTTTTGTTAATTTATCTATATTTTTTACATTTCTTTTATATTTAAAAAATTCAAGTTCTTCTATTAATTCATTTGCTAATTTCTTTTCTCTATCTGTATTTGCAATTAGTCTTGAATATTTTGTGATTGTATATGCAGCTTTTTTTGAATCTTCAAAATCAATATTTTTTAAAATATTAAAGTAAATTTTTCTTTCACTTATTTTTTTGTTTTTAAAATATTTAATAAGTAAAAATAAAATTACAAGAATTATTAAAATACTTATAAATACCAAAGCAGAAAAAATAAATATAGAATTATCAGGAATTTTTTCTAATTCTTTTATATCATGAAGTTTTGATAATAGATCTTCATTCATTATTTTAAAACTCCTATTAATTTTTTTATTAGATCTTCATGGGTATATATTTTGGTGAATCTAACTGCACAATTTTGGAAATGATTATATAGTTTATGATCATTCTCTTTTATTTTTTTCATATATAAATCAATTGTGTTTTTATTTAGAATCCCTTCAAAATTTCTATTGTTATTAGGATCTATAAAATTTACATTTCCAAGTTCTATTGGATTTTCTTCAAATTTATCTCTTATGATTAAAGCTATTACTTCATGTTTTTGACAAAGAAGTTTTAAATCAAGTTTTTCAATATCAAAAAAATCACCAATTAAAAAAATCATAGATTTATGATGAATAGATTTAAAAAGTTCTTTTGTAATTTTTTCATAGTTTATATTTTTACCAATAACGTTATAATAATATTTCTGCTCACTCATATAATTTACATTAAAAATTTGTTTTGATTTTTTTGTACATACTTCTAATTTCTCATTTGCAATAAATGAAGAAAAAGGATTTCCTTGTTTTACACAAATAAATCCCAAAGCACTTGCAATTTGTACAATAACTTCTTGTTTAAATGCATCACTTCCAAAATACGTAGAGCCATTTAAAAAAGATACAATATTTACATTTAACTCTTTTTGAGCATAAAAAACTTTAACATAAGGTTTTTGCATTTTTGCACTTATAACCCAATCTATATTTTTAACATCTTCACCATATTCATACTCTTTTAACTCACAAAAATCATAACCTTCACCTTTTAATTTAGTACTATTATTTCCAATGATTTCTGAAAAAACTTGTTTTTTAGTTTTTATAAGTATTTTTTTTAAAGCTTGATTCATATTTTATGGAATTGAAATTTTTTCTAAGATTTTTTGAATTACTTCATCAACATTTATCTCTTTTGCCATTGCTTCATACGATAAAATAATTCTATGTCTTAATACATCTTTAGCAACAATTGCTACATCAATAGGACTTACATAGTCATTTCCTCTTAAGTATGCATTTGCTTTTACAGCTTTAAACATATCAATAGTTGCTCTTGGACTTGCTCCAAATTGAATAATATCAACCAAATCATCAAGTTTGTAATCTTTTGGATTTCTAGAAGCATCAATTATATCAATTATGTACTCTTCAAGTTCCTTATCAATATGAATATCTTTTACCTCTTTTTTTAGTTCTTCTAAATCATTTTTATCTATGGCTTTAGCTATCTGTTCAAATGAGTTCATAGTAACTTTTTTTGCTATTTCATACTCTTGCTCTTTTGTATTATATGAAACTACAATTTTAAACATAAACCTATCAAGTTGAGCTTCGGGTAAGCTATAAGCTCCTTCTTGCTCTATTGGATTCTGAGTTGCAAGAACTAAAAATGGTGAATCTATTATAAATGTATCATCAGCAATTGTAACTTGTCTTTCTTGCATAACTTCAAGCAATGCTGATTGAACTTTTGCAGGAGCTCTGTTTATTTCGTCTGCTAAAAGTAGGTTTGTGAAAATTGGACCTTTTTTGATTTTAAATTCATTTGTTTTCATATCAAATATTTGAGCACCAATTATATCACTTGGAAGTAAATCAGGTGTAAATTGAATTCTTTTAAAACCTAAATCAATAGCTTGGGCAACTGCTTTTACGGTTGTTGTTTTTGCAAGACCAGGAACACCTTCTAGTAAAATATGCCCATTTGTAAGAAGTCCTATTAAAATAGAATTTACCATCTCTTCTTGACCAATTACTCCCTTTGCAATTTCATTTTTTAATTCAGTTAATTTATTTTTTGAACTCAAATTGTTTTCCTTGCTTTTTAATAAATTTATTTTATCCAATAAGTAATAAATAAAATTTGAAGAAATTATCAAATCTGGATTAAACTTATCTTAAACTTATCTTAGCTAAAATCACGGCTCTAATTTTAAATTAGAACCTCACATGTGTCAATCCTTGTACGGGTTGTGATTAAAGAAATTTACTCATTAAGGGACGCAGAGGCAAAAACCCTATTACAAAAAATACAATTAATTCAAGGAGAATTACTCATGGTTACAATGAAAGACCTATTAGAGTGTGGTGTACACTTCGGACACCAAACAAGAAGATGGAATCCAAAAATGAAAAAATTCATTTTCGGTGTAAGAAAAAATATTTATATTATTGACTTACAAAAAACATTAAGATATTTCAGATATACATACAATGTTGTTAGAGACAGAGCTGCTGAAGGTCAAACAATGATTTTCGTAGGAACTAAAAAACAAGCTAGTGAAGCAATCAAAAAAGCTGCTATTTCTTGTGGAATGCCTTACGTTAACCATAGATGGTTAGGTGGAATGTTAACTAACTTTGGAACAATTAAAAAATCAATTAGAAAATTAGAAATTATTAAAAAAATGAGAGAAGAAGGTCAATTAGATCTTTTAACTAAAAAAGAAGCATTAATGCTTTCTAGAAAAGAAGAAAAATTAGAATTATACCTTGGTGGTATCAAAGAAATGCACAAACTTCCAGATATGATGTTTGTTCTTGATGCTGTTAAAGAAAAAATTGCTATTGCAGAAGCTAGAAGATTAGGAATTACTGTTGTAGCTCCATTAGATACAAACTGTGATCCAGATGTTGTTGATTTACCAATTCCAGGTAATGATGATGCAATTAGATCAATTCACTTATTCTGCAACGAAATGGCTGCAGCAATGAATGAAGGTAAAGCAGCATTAGCTGATATCAATGGTGATGATTCAGAGCCTGTGTCTCAAGAAGAGACTGAAGCGTTAATAGCTGAAGCAGTTGCTGAAGGTGATGACGAAGTAGCAGAAACAGAGGAAGCATAATTATGGCAGGAGCAACTCCAAAACTAATTAAAGAATTAAGAGAAATGACTGGTGCAGGTATGCTTGATTGCAAAAATGCACTTAATGAAACAGAAGGTGATTTAGAAAAAGCAGTTCAAGCTTTAAGAGAAGCTGGACTTGGTAAAGCTGCTAAAAAAGCTGGGAATGTAGCTGCTGAAGGTGTTATTGCTGTTAAAGTTAATGCTGACAATACAGTTGCAACTATGCTTGAATTAAATGCTCAAACAGATTTCGTTGCAAAAAATGAAAACTTCCTTAACTTAACGCAAGAGATTGTTTCTCATGCTCAAGTTAATCAAATTGCAGATGCTGAAGCTTTAGCTGCATCTACAATTAATGGAATGGCTTTCCCAGAATTTTTAAATGGAAAAATTGCAACAATTGGTGAAAACTTAGTTGCAAGAAAACTTGTTTCTGTATCTGGTACTGTTGTAAATGCTTATGTTCATACAAATGGTAGAGTTGGAGTTTTATTAGCTGCAACTTGTGATGAAGCTGCTAAAGAAAAAACTGCTGCTTTATTAAAATCAATAGCAATGCATGCATCTGCTATGAAACCAACTGTAATTTCTTACTCTGATTTAGATCCAGAATTTGTAGAATCTGAAAACAGAGCTATCGTTGCTGAAATTGCTGCTGATAATGACGAATTAAAAAGATTAGGGAAACCATTAAAAAATATTCCTGATTTTGTTTCTAGATCTCAATTAACAGATGAAGCTATTGCAAATGCAAAAGCTGCTTTTGAAGCTGAATTAAAAGAGCAAGGTAAACCAGAAAAAATTTGGGCAAATATTATTCCTGGAAAAATCGAAAGATATATTACAGATAATACACAATTAGATGGTAGACTTGCATTATTATCTCAAGCTTATGTAATGGATGACAAAAAAACTGTTGAGCAAGCTATTGCTGACGTTGATGCTTCTATTAAAATTACTGAGTATATTAGATTTGAACTTGGTGAAGGTATTGAGAAAGTAGAAGAAGATTTTGCAGCTGAAGTTGCAAAACAAATGGGTAAATAATCATAGTCTAAAAGCTATGTAAATATATAAAAAAAGGAAATATGTAATGAGTGAAGCTAATAAAATGGATGAGCTCATTGCAAATGACCTTTTACTTCAAGCTAGAAATCTATCTCATAAGTTTGATTATGAACTTTTCAATGATATAAACTTATCTCTTTATAAAAAAGAATCAATTGCAATTATAGGAATGAGTGGTAGTGGAAAATCTACTTTATTAAATGTCCTATCTTCTCTTTTAAAACCATCAATCGGTAGTGTTGTTTTTAAAAGTAAAGATATATATGCACAAAAACAAAATGACTTATTAAAGATACGTAGAGATGATTTTGGTATAATTTTCCAAGCACATTATTTATTTAGAGGATTTTCAGCTATTGAGAATTTAGAAATTGCTACATTATTAAGTGGTGAGAAAATAGATAAAGATTTATTAAAAGAGTTAAATATTGATTATGTAATAAATCAAGGTGTTGGTGAATTAAGTGGTGGTCAACAACAAAGATTATCAATTGCACGAGTAATGACTAAAAAACCAAAAATTATTTTTGCAGATGAACCAACTGGAAATCTTGATAAAGATACTGCAGCTATTGTTATGGATACTTTATTTAGGTATATTAAAAATAATGATGCAGGATTAATTTTAGTAACCCATGAACATGATTTAGCTATGAGATGTGATAAAGTATATAAATTAGAAGAATTGAAATTGCAGGAGATTAAGTGAATTTATTATTGGTATGTGAAACAACAATAATTGAGCACATTTTTACTTTAGTATGCAAAAGATTAAATATTAAATTAACAACTCAAAGAAATACTAATATAAGTGAAAAGTTTGATTTAATTGTTATTGATCAGAATTTTATTGATGATAAATTTAATTTAATAAAACAATATTCTAGAAAATTAGGAGCTATTAGCTCTGAAGAATTACCATTTGACAAAGCAAGAGATTTTATAATCCCACGGCCATTTCTTCCTACAAAATTAGAAGCTATGATACTTGAACAAGTTAAATTTATTAAAGAAGAAAAAGATGAAGAAAATAGTAATAAAAGAATATCTTTCTCAAAAAATTCATATGAAGAAGAGGATGAAGAAGTAACTATTCCAATAGTTCAATATGTTGATTCATTGGGTGAAAAAAAAGAAAATCATAGTGAAAAAAATAAATCTCCTAAGTTTATTAATGAAAATATTTATGATGAAGATGCTTATGAAGATGAAGATGAGAGTATTGTTCACTTACAAAGCTTAAAAACGGGTGGAATTTTAGACCATGGAGAATTAAATAAAATTAATGATATTTTACGAGAAGATAATATTCAGAATGAAATCAACCTAGAAAAAAATGACTGGAAAGATATCTCTGCAATAATAGATGATGCATTAGCAGAAGTAAAAGAATATGAGTTTGATTTAACTCAAGCAGCTCCTGTAAAGCCATATAATTTAGTATTGAGTAATTTTAGTATAAATGAATTAAGACCATTGCTAGAAAAATTTGACCAATCAGTTATTGATAAACTTTCAAGTGGTGAAACAGTAAATGTAAAAATGAGTTTAAAGGAAAAATAATTGATTAATGAAAAAAAAGGCGCAATATTAATTCTTTCTGGACCTAGTGGTTGTGGGAAATCTACATTATTAAAAGAAGTGTATAAAGATATAAGTGATTACTATTTTTCGATATCAACTACAACAAGAACACCAAGAACAGGAGAAGTTAATGGTGTTGATTATTTTTTCGTTACAAAAGAAGAGTTTGAAAAAGATATAGAAAATGATAATTTTTTAGAATATGCAAAAGTTCATGATAACTATTATGGAACTTCTTTAACTCCAATTAACAAAGCATTACAAGAAGGAAAGCTAGTTATCTTTGATATAGATGTGCAAGGGCATGAGATAGTTAGATCTAAACTAAATTCAATTGTAACTTCGGTATTTATAACAACACCATCTTTAAGAGTATTAGAAGAAAGATTAAATGCTAGAAATACAGATAGTAGTGATATTATTGAGAAAAGAATCAAAAATGCTAAGGGTGAAGTTGAATTTTTTCAAGATTATGATTATTTGATTGTAAATGATAATTTAGAAATAGCAGCAAAAGAGTTAGTTTGTATTGCTAATATTACAAGAATAAAAACAAAGCTTTTTGAAAAAGATAAAATCATATCAAATTGGCTAAATTAGCCTATTTGACATTATCATAACTCAAAGGTCTATCAAAATAGTAACCTTGACAATAGTCTATATTTAACTCTTTTATTTTATTAAAGATATCTTCATTTGATACATATTCAGCTACTGTTTTTACTTTGAACTCTTTTGAGAAATTGGCAATTGTATTTACAATAATTTCTAAATCTTTTGAAGTAGTTATTTTTTCAATTAAAGAACCATCAATTTTAACAAAATCAATATCAAGTAGTGTTAGAAGGTTAAAGTTAGAATATCCAGCTCCAAAATCATCAACACCAACAATACAATCAAATTTCTTGATTTCACTAATAAACTTTGAAACTTCATTAAAATCAGAAATTTCCTCTGATTCTAGGATTTCAAACTCCAAGAATTTAGTATATTCTCTATTTTGTTCTAATATTTCATATATAAATGCAGTTGTTTCATCATTTGCAATATCATCAAAAGAGATATTAACTGAAACTCTTTTGTTTTTAGTCTTAATTAGATTAAAAGAGTCCTGAATTACAATTTTGATTATATTTGGATAAAGTTTTGTTTTTTTAGCAACATTTATAAAATTATATGGAGCTATTTCTACTCCTTCTTTTGTGATATATCTAATTAAAGCTTCATATTTATATATAACTTTTGTATTAGTGTCAACAATTGGTTGGAAATATGCTTGAAATAAATTTTCTCTAAATCCAACTTTTAACTGTTTTACCCATTTTATATTTTCTTCAAAAGATTGTTGTATTCTAAATGATTCATTGTAAATCATGATTCTTTGAAGTTTTGTTCTTGCATAGTTAATTACCCTTTGAGAGTATTTAAATGCTCTTGCTCCATCTCCTTGGGCTATTCCTATTGTGATATTTATATCAATTTCATCTTCTTCTATCAGTAAAGATTCTTTTTCAATTTTATCTGCAAAAGCTTTGCATAAATCATAAAATTCATTTACATCTTTATTATTTTGTTTTGCAACAATCGCAAATTTATCAGCTTCCATTCTATAAACAAAATATTCATTCTTTGGAAAATAGTTTTTTATTTTATTAGCTAATTCATAAAGAATAGTATCACCAATTTTTTCTCCAAAAAGATCATTTATAGTCGAAAATTCATCCACATCAAGTAATGCCATTAAATCGATATTATTTTCATCCAAATCTTTTTTTAATTTATTTCTATTTGGTAGATTTGTTAGAGTATCTGTATATAGGTCTTTTAATTCATGATAAATTAAAGATTGTGACATTACTTGTAAAAGTTTTGCAATATCGATAGGTTTTAAAACATATTTATCAACACCTATGTCAATTGCTTCTAGTAAATATTCTTTATTTGAAAATGCTGTTGCTACGATAATAGGGATATTTAAATTGATTTTTTTTATTTCTTTTACCATATCTAAGCCATTCATTACAGGCATATTTACATCTGTAATAATTAAATCTATCTCGTTTTCATGGGCTTTAAATAATTCTAATCCTTCTTGTCCATTTTGGGCAACATACTGCTTTTTTGTAAAACCTTTTAGTATTTGATGAGTAACTTCTCTTAAGTCTTTTTCGTCTTCAGCATATAGGATAGTTATGTTTTTTAGTATTGAAATATTATTTATCATTATTAAGTCTCTCTCTAAAATTATTAAGATATAATATCATAATTAAACATAATTACAAACTCAAAATTATTAATCAAAAAAAAGAAGTAATTTTATTGTCAAGCTAGGAGCGTTTTTGTCAAAAGTAAAGTGTAATCATTGTCATTTAGAGTTTTCCAAAGATATTATGATAAAAGAAGAAGATTTAAATTTTTGTTGTAAGGGTTGTCAAGGTGTTTATCATTTATTAAAAGATGATGGCTTGGACTCTTTTTACGATAAACTTGGAAATAAAACAATAGCTCCACCTTTAAAACTTGATAATGATGATGTTGATAAATTTGATTCTTTAAATTTTTTAGATAATTATGTAAGCACTACAAAAGAAGGTTTTTCACAAATAGATTTGATAATTGAGGGAATTCATTGTGCTGCTTGTGTTTGGTTAAATGAAAAAATTTTGTATGACACAAAAGGTATTGTTGAAGCAAATATTAATTTCACTACAAATAAAGCAAGGATAGTTTGGGATAATGAAAAATTAAAACTATCAGAAATCATTTTAAAAATCAGATCAATTGGTTATAACGCTTATGCATATGATTCAAGTATTGCTGATCTTCAAGCATCAAAAGCCAAAAGAGATTATTCTATTCGTATGATGGTTGCTGTAATTGCAAGTATGAATATTATGATGCTAAGTGTTGCAAAATATACAGGTTTTTTTACAGGTATTTCGGATGAAGTAAAACATATGATTCATATAGGAGAGTTTCTTCTTTCTACTCCAGTTTTATTTTATAGTGGATGGATTTTTTACAAGGGTGCTTATTATGGATTAAAAAACCGTATGTTAAATATGGATTTTTTAGTCTCTTTTGGAGCAACATTAACATATATTTACTCTTTATTTATTCTTTTTGGAGCAAAAGGGGAAAGTTATTTTGATTCAGTTGCCATGATTATTACCTTTGTTCTTGTTGGGAAATATTTAGAAGTTATTGGAAAAAAATCTGCTGTTGATACCCTTGATAAAATAAAATCAACTCTACCTTTAGAAGCTGTTGTTGTAACAAAAGAAGGTAAAAAAACTCTTGCATTAAATAGTATATCAATAGGCGATATAGTTGAGATAAAAGCAGGGGAGAAAGTGCCAGTTGATGGTAAAATTCTAATAGGTGAGGGTTCTTTTGATGAATCATCACTTACTGGAGAATCAATGCCTGTATATAAAAAAATAGATGATTTAGTTTATAGTGGAACTATAAATATGGATTCTTTGATTCAGTTTGAAGTAACAAAAAGTTTTAAAAATTCTACTTTTTCATCTATTGTTGCTTTGCTTGAAGATTCATTAAATTCAAAACCAACCATACAAACTAAAGCTGCTGAAATATCAAAAGGTTTTTCCGTTACCATTTTGTCTTTATCTTTGCTTACTTTTTTAGTTTGGTATTTTATGGGGATAGATTTAGGTTTTGATTATGCAGGAACTAATCATTTTGAAAAATCATTTATTGTAGCAATCTCTGTAATAGTAATCGCATGTCCTTGTGCTTTAGCTCTTGCTACTCCAATGGCTAGTTTAATAGGAATTTCAGAGCTTGCAAAGAAAGGCTTATTATTTAAAGAAGCTAAGTTTATCGAAACCCTAGCAGTTGCAAATACTGTTGTTTTTGATAAAACAGGAACTCTAACAAAGGGTGAATTAAATGTTGTAAAAGCCAGAATTATGGATGATAATATTCATAAATTAAACCTTTTATATTCACTTTTAGATGCATCAACTCATCCTGTTAGTATTTCAATTAAAAAATATTTAATATCAAAATATGAGTTAGAAAGTAAAAATCTTTTAAATGTAAAAAATCTTGAAGCAAAGGGAATGAGTGCACTATATGAAAATCTTGAAGGCAAATCATTTGAGTTATTAGGTGGAAATATTGAATTACTAAAACAAAATGATATTTACTATAAATTTGATTCTTCTAAAACAGTTTATTTATTTGCAATCAATAAAATAGTTATAGCAACATTTGAACTTGAAGATGAGATAAAAGATAATGCAAAAGAGTTAATTGCATTTTTACAAAATAAAAATATTGATATAGTAATGTTGACAGGAGATAATGAACAAGTTGCATCAAGAATTGCAAAGCAATTAAATATAAGTAAATATTTTTCTGCTCAAACACCTGTTTCAAAAGCAGATTATATAAAACAATTAAAAAAAGAGAATAAAACAGTTGTTATGGTTGGAGATGGAGTGAATGATAGTGTTGCTTTAGGAAATGCAGATGTCGCTGTTGCTATGGGAAATTCAGCTGGAGTTTCACTTGCTGTTTCTGACATAGTGTTATTAAATTCTACCCTTAGTTCCCTAGAAGAAGCATTTGTGATATCAAATAAAACATATAAATTTATAAAACAAAATTTAGGCTTATCAATTATTTATAATGCAGTAACAATACCTTTAGCAATGGCTGGGTATGTTATTCCTTTAGTTGCTGCGTTATCAATGAGTTTAAGTTCACTAATGGTTGTATTAAATTCACTTAGAATAAAAATGAAATAGGATTATAAAAATGATAGATGATACTTTGTTTTTTATGTTAATTGTTGGAATTATAATTTCTGCTGGATTATTAATGATTTTTGTTTGGGCGGCGCGAAGTGGTCAGTTTGATGATTCTAATAAAATAGTAAATGGTTTACTATTTGATAGTGTTGATGATTTAAATGATGCTATAAATAAAGAAAAAAATTCGAAAGAAGCAAAAGAATCAAAACTTATAAGTGAAATAAAAAAAGAAGAAGATAAAGAGGAGAAAAAAGTTAGTCAAAAAATTGACTAACTCTCTAATAAATTATTTTATTGCAGCTATTTGCTTTGCAATATCAGCAATGTCAGCGTCACTTAATTTAGCAACTTGACCTTTCATAACAGCACCCATACCGTGAACATTTAAAGTTCCAGCTTTGTATCCATTTAATGATGCAACTATTTTAGCTTCATCCCAACCTTTTACGATTTCAGATTTACCTAAAGCAGGTTTATCAAAATTAGCACCATGACATGAAGCACATGCAGCTATAGAAGCAGCTGATAATGATGCTGCTGTTGCAGCTGCAAAGATTGCAGTTAATACGATTTTTTTCATTTTTTCTCCTTAATTTTTAGAAAAAATATTCTAGCTTTTTTTACTTTTTTTTATGCTTAATATTTTTACTTTTTTTATAAATGCAATTGTAAGTTTTCCTTATAATTGTATAAGAAATGTGAAAAAGAAAAAGATTTTTCAAGAGGAAAAATAAAGCTTATTTTGACTATAGTAATATTTTAAAAATAAGGGCCTATATATTGAATAAAGATTTAGTTTTAGAGATAAAAAATTTAACTTTTTTTTATAAAAAAGATAATCCTATATATAATAATTTTTCATTAGAGTTAAAAAAAGGTGAATTAGTTACGATTTTTGGTAAGAGTGGAAGCGGAAAAACAACGCTATTTGAACTGATTTTAGGAACATTAAAACCTATAAATGGAACAATAAAGAAATCCAATATTAGTATGATCTTTCAAGATCCATATAACTCCTTTCATCCAACATATACAATCTTTGAACAAATAAAAGATGTTATAAGAAATGATTATAAAAAAGAAGAATTAAATGAATTTTTATTAAAATTAAGTTTAGATAAAAATTTATTAGAAAAAAAACCACATGAATTAAGTGGAGGACAACTTCAAAGATGCTCTATTTTGCGAGCACTTTTGATGAAGCCAGATTTATTATTAGTAGATGAACCAACATCCGCTTTAGATAATATCATAGCTTATGATGTAATGAAATTATTAATAAACTTACTTGATAATTGTGCAATACTACTAATAACACATGATTTAGAAATGGCTTCATGGTGTAGTGATAAAATAATAAGGTTAGAAGAAAATGCAAGAAAATAAAAAAGCTTTAGTTTTACTAAATATGGGTGGAGCTAGAAATAAAGCTGAATTAAAAATGTTTTTAACAAATATGTTTAATGATAGAAATATAATAACAGTAAAGAATCCATTGATTAGAAAAATGATAGCATTTTTTATTACAACGACAAGATTAAATAGTGCTTGGAAAAATTATGAGGAGATAGGAAATGCTTCTCCTATTAATCCTTTAACTGAAAAACTAGTAGAAAAGTGTAATGAAAAAATAGAAGGTTTTACTACTTATCAAGTAATGCGTTATACACCTCCTTTTGCCGATGATGTGATAAAACAAATAATAGCAGATAAAATGAGTGAAATAGTAATGCTACCTTTATATCCACAGTTTTCAACAACAACTACAAAGTCATCAATTGAAGATTTTATTGATCATCTTCCTTATACATTTGGAAAAAATGTAAGATATATAGAAACATTTTATAAAAATGATTTATTTAATGATTGCATTATAAATGAAATCATTTCAAAAACAAGTGATGCCTGTGAGTATAATTTAATTTTCTCAGCTCATGGACTTCCTCAAAAAATTGTAGATGCAGGTGATCCATATCAAGAACAAATGGTAGAGCATGTTGAAATACTTTCAAAAAAATTACAAGAAAAAAATATAAATTTCAAATCAATAAATTTAGCATATCAATCAAAAGTAGGGCCAATGAAATGGCTTGATCCTTCACTTGATGAGATGCTAAAAAACTTTAAAGATCAAAATGTAATAATTTATCCAATAGCTTTTATCGTTGATAACTCTGAAACAGATTTTGAACTTGATATTGAGTATAGAGAAATCGCCCATGAAATAGGAATAAAAGATTATCAAGTTTGTAAATGTGTGAATGACAGTGATGAGTTTATAGAAGCTATAAAAGATATTATAAAATAGACTAAGATAGGAATGTATATGAAAATTGAAGATATTTTATTAGAGATTGCAAGAACTTCAATTTTAAATGAATTTAATCACTCTTTCAAAATTGATAAAGAAAGCTTAAGAATGAAGTTTCCTATTTTAAATGAAAAAAGAGCTTGTTTTGTAACCATAAATTTAAATGGAAAATTAAGAGGTTGTATTGGTTCTTTAGTTGCACATAGAACTTTACTTGAAGAAGTTATCTCAAATGCCCATAGTTCTGCTTTTTCTGATTTGAGATTTCCAAGATTAACTATTGAAGAGTTTAAAAAAATAGAGATAGAAATATCTATTTTAACTCCAGCTCTTGTCTTAAAATATGATGGAATTGAAGATTTAAAAACAAAAATTAAACCTTTTGAGCATGGTATTATTTTAGAATGTCAAAATAAAAGAGCAACATTTTTACCACAAGTTTGGGAGCAGATTCCTGATTTTGATGATTTTTTTACTCAACTATCAAAAAAAGCTGGTTTTTCTAAATCTTGTTTAGATTTACATCCAGTTATCTGTACATACACAGCAACAAAGATTAAATAATGCAATTTTATAAAGAAGATAAAGACAGATTAGTTTGTCTTTTATGTTCTTACTATTGTAGATTAAAAGAGAATCAAATAGGTATTTGTGGAGTAAATAAAAATATTGCAGATAAAATTGAGTGTTTGGTTTATGGACATATAAGTGCACTAAATATTGATCCAATTGAAAAAAAACCTTTGTATCATTTTTTGCCAAAATCTAAATCCTTATCTTTAGGAACAGTTGGTTGTAATTTTAAATGTTCATTTTGTCAAAACCATGGAATTTCTCAAGAAAAAAATATAGATAAATCAAAATATCATAGCCCAAAAGACGTTGTAAATATGGCCTTAAAATATAAGTGTGAATCAATCTCTTATACATATAATGAACCAACAATTTTTTATCCATATGCAAAAGATATAGCAATAGAAGCAAAAAAATATGGAATAAAAAGTGTTTATGTAAGTAATGGTTTTGAAAGTAGCGAAGTTATTGATGATATGAAAGGTTTAATTGATGCTGTTAATATTGATTTAAAATGTTTTAGTCAAAGCTATTATAAATCAAATCTTGGTGGAAATCTAAATCAAGTGTTAGAAAATCTAAAGCATTTTAAGAAAAATGATATTTGGGTAGAAATCACAACTTTATTGGTTCCTGGAAAAAATGATTCAAAGCAAGAGCTTGAAAAAATAGCAAAGTTTATAAAAGAAGAACTTGATGAATTTACTCCTTGGCATATTTCATCTTTTCATCCAGATTACAAAGATATGCATATTCCTCACACTTCAATAGAGTCTTTGCAAATGGCTTATGAAATAGGTAAAAAAGCTGGATTAAAATATGTATATATTGGAAATACCTCTTTGCAAAATGATACACTTTGTCCAAATTGCAATCATGCAGTTTTAAAAAGAAATAGATTTGAAGTTATAGAAAATAATCTAAAAAATGGTAAATGTCCAAAATGCAATTATAAAATACAAGGAGTATATCCTAAAATGAAAACTATAAGAAAAACAGGTTTTGCAGGCTCTTTTTATCCAAATAATAAAGAAGAGATTTTAAAATATTTTGAAGAGTTTAATAAACAAATTACAATAAATGGAACATATAATACTAAAGCTATTATAGTTCCACATGCGGGATATATTTATAGTGGGCTAACAGCAAATTTAGCATACTTTATTGCAAAAGATAAAAAGCCAAAAAGAGTAATTGTCATTGGTCCATGCCATAGTATGTATTATGAAGGGGCTAGTATTGCTTTATATGATGAATATGAAACTCCTTTAGGAAATATAAGTATTGATAAAAACTATTCAAATAATTTAAAAGATAAGTATACTTTCTTAGGTTTTGAAGATAATATGCATTTAGAGCACTCAACAGAAACCCAAGCTCCTTTTATAAAGCACTATTTTGGTGATGCTTCAATTGTAGAAATCGTATATGGAAAAATGCCTTATGAAGAGTTATCACTTTTAATTGATGAGGTTTTGGATGATGAGGAAAACTTATTAGTTATTTCAACTGATTTAAGTCATTTTTATACACAAGAAAAAGCAAATCAATTAGATAATATTTGTTTAAATGCAATTGCAAAAAAAGACCTAGAACTTTTTGATAAAGGCTGTGAAGCTTGTGGAAAATTAGGTGTAAAAGCTGTAATTAAATCAGCTATTAAAAAAGGCTTTGATACAAAAGTGTTGTATTATTGTACTAGTTATAATAGAACAAAAGATGCATCAAGAGTAGTTGGTTATGCTTCTGCTTTAATAGGGAATTAGATGTTTTTATTTAAAAAAATTGTTTCAGCTTTTTTGTTGCCAATTCCAATTGGTCTTTTTTTACTTTTACTCTCTTTTCTTTATTTGATGTTTAATTCATATAAAAAAGCAAAAGTATTTTTATTTTTAGCTATTTGTTGGTTTTTCCTATTTTCTTTTCAACCCTTTGCAAATGCTTTATTAAAACCCCTTGAAAACACCTATGATACATTACTTGAAACACCTAAAGTTGAATATGTATTAGTTTTAGGAAGTGAACATAGAAGTGATGATGATTTAAGTATAACTTCTCAAGTAAAAGGAATTGCTATTAATCGTTTAGTTGAAGGTATAAGACACTATAAAAATCTTGAAAATGCAAAACTAATAGTTTCAGGATATGGAGGGTTTGATAAAAATTCTCACGCTTTTATGCAAGAAAAACTAGCAATCTCATTAGGTGTAAATCCAGCTGATATTATAAGACTTGATACTCCAAAAGATACACAAGAAGAAGCTGTTGAAACAAAAAAAATAATCGCTGATAAAAAAGTTATCTTAGTAACATCTGCTTTTCATATGAAAAGAGCAGTTTTATTATTTGAAAAAGAGGGCTTAAATATAATACCAAGTCCTACAAATCATCTATCATACAAAGCTACTTCTTTATCTTCTTATATTGAAGCTTCAAATATAAGAAAAAGTGAAATGGCTATTCATGAATATCTAGGATTAATATATTCTTATCTTAGAAATGAAATTTGATATTAGATTAATCCAATCTTCGCTAATATTGCAACAAAGTTGCAGAATAAAAGGTTTTAAGTGGAATTAATAAATATTAGTAATTTATATTACAAATATCATAAAACAGATGTACTAGAAAATATAAATTTATCAATAAAAGACGATGATTTTTTAGCAATAATCGGTCCAAATGGTGGAGGAAAATCAACACTTCTTAAACTGATTTTAGGATTATTAACGCCAGTTACTGGAAAAATAGATAAAAAATTAAAAAACTCTTTAATAGGATATGTTCCTCAAAATACAAATTTAAATATAGATTTTCCAATAACTGCTTTAGAAATAGTTTTAATGGGACATATAGTTTCAAAAAAAAGAATATTTGGTTACTCAAAAGAAGATATAGCTTGTGCCATGGATTCTTTAAAAAAAGTTAGTATGGATAAATTTGCAAACTCTAAAATTGGTGATTTAAGTGGAGGTCAAAGACAAAGGGTTTTTATTGCCCGTGCTTTATGTTCAAATCCAAAAATCATGCTTTTAGATGAACCAACTGCAAGTATTGATGTAAAAGGTCAAAGGGAAATCTACGAATTATTAAAAGAATTAAACAAATTTATATGTATAGTCGTAGTTAGTCATGATATTTCAGTTTTATTAAACTATGCAAAAAATGTTGCACATATAAATAAAAACTTAGTTTATCATTCTTTAGAAAATATACAAAAAAATTTAGATACACAAAATGAGCATTTATGCGAAGTTGAGCTTTTATCGGCTTTGGGAAAAACTCAAGTTTGTTGTAATCATGATCATTAAGGCTTTTTAATATGTTAGAAGTATTACAATACGATTTTATTCAAAATGCTTTAATAGCAGGTGTACTAATATCAATTGCAGCAGGAATAATAGGAAGTTTAGTAGTAGTTAATAAAATCACTTTTTTAACAGGTGGAATTGCACATAGCTCTTATGGTGGAATAGGACTTGCTATTTATTTAGGACTTCCAGTTCTTTTTGGAGCTACAGTTTTTGCAGTTATAACTGCTGTAATAATTGCTATTATAACTTTAAATAATAGAAATAGAATAGATGCAATTATTGGTATGATGTGGGCAAGTGGTATGGCTATTGGTATTATATTTGTGGATTTAACTCCTGGATATAATGTGGATTTGATGTCATATTTATTTGGATCTATTATTGCTGTATCAAATGATGATTTAATATATATGAGTCTTTTAGATATTTTTATAGTTTGCACAGTAGTGTTTTTTTATAAACAAATACTTGCCGTTTCTTATGATAGTGAGTTTGCAACACTTAGAGGAATAAATGTAAAGTTTTTTTATACTTTGATTTTAATTCTAGCCGCACTTTGCGTAGTTGCCGCAATTAAAGCTGTAGGTTTGATATTAGTAATTGCACTTTTGACAATCCCTACTTATCTAGCTGAAAGTTTTGCTTCAAGATTATCAACAATGATGGTAATTAGTTCAATTTTAGCTACGATATTTACAATCTTAGGACTTGTAGTTTCATATATTTATGATATTAGTTCAGGTGCAAGTATTATTATGGTTGCTGTTGTTATATTGGCTTTTGTGAAATTGATTAAATTTAAAAGATAAGAGAAACAGCTGTTTCTCTTATTTTATAAAAACATATAAGTATGTTCTTCTTTATTCCAAGTTATATTTGAGTTTTCTTTATTTGATTGAAGAACATTTCTTACATTACAAATTCTAATTTCATCAGATTTTGACATTATTTATACTCTATTTCAATTCCGCTATCTATTGAAAGTTCTTTTATTGCAATTCTATTATTATCTTTATCAAAAAGACTTATTTTTTGATTTCTTAGAACAAAATAATTTTTGCCTTGGCTTGGCATCTTTTGAATAATTCCACTTATTTCATAACTAATCTTTTCAGGATTCTTTGTAGTCATTTTTTTGCAAAATCTCTTGACTCTGGAAAGAAATAGATAACTGATTGGCCATTTTCTACCTTACCTTCATTTGGCATAATCATAAATTTTTTATGATATCCAGCAATTATTTCTTTTTGTCCATAAATAATAATATCGCCTATTTTAGGGTTTATTCTTAAATTCTGTGCTTTTATATTAAGAGCATTAATTCCATCTTCAAAATCAATTGCATTTGTTGCATTTCTCAAAATTTCATATTCTTTAGGGAAAAGACGTGATAAATCATTCTCCCCAAGATTAAGATTTTCATTTTCATTATATATAAACCAGCCAGCTGCAGTATTTGTAGTTTTATCTCTTAAATCATAAACCTCTTGTGCAAAAAGATTTAAACACACAAATAGCAAAAAGACTATTTTTTTCATATTTCTTCCTTGTTTTTTAATTTGGCATTTATTGTATATATATTAATTTCTTATTAATTAATAATTTTTTATTCTCAATATTTCCATTTTAAACAATGAAAAAGCTAAATATCTAATTTTGATTCATTGACTTATTTTAAATACATAGTTATAATAAGAATAAAAATAAGGAGTTTAATATGACAGCTGAAAAAATAACTGTTACAATTCCCCATGATTTAAAAGAAAAACTTGTAAATATTAAAGCTGAATTAAAAACGTCAATGTCAGCTATTTACAAAGAAGCTCTAGAGGCTTATTTAGAAAAAAAAGAGTTGGAGAAATGGGAAAAAGGTGCATTACTAGCTTCTGCTGATAAAAAGTATCAATCTTTATCAAAAGAATTAGGAAATGCAGAAGGAAAAATCTTTGAATATTAATCAAGGCGAAATATGGATGGTGAATTTTGAACCAAGTGTTGCTAATGAAATCCAAAAATTACGACCTGCAATTGTGGTAAATGATGATAGAATAGGCAGATTCGGAATTAAAATTGTTGTTCCAATTACACAATGGAAAGAACACTATATTGATTATCCTTGGATTATCAAGATAATTCCAGATGATATAAATAAATTATCAAAAGATTCATCAATTGAATGTTTTCAGATAAAAAGTTTTGCAGTAGATAGATTTGATAAAAAAATTGGAGAAATTGATAAATTATTATTACTTCAAGTTCATCAAACTATTGCAAAAATTTTGAATCCAACATATAAAATAAATTAAAAAGAAACGGAAAAACCAAAATGAATGAAAAACAAATAAACGAACACATCTACGTAGGCGAGTTAAATACACTTGCTGTTAATAGAGTGAGTGAACCTGGAATTTACTTAATAAGTGATGACCAAACTGAAGTGTTGCTTCCAAATGCATATGTAACAAAATCTATGGAAATAGGAAGCTTTCTTGATGTATTTATTTATACAGATAGTGAAGATAGATTAGTGGCTACTACACTTAAGCCTTATGTATATTTATATGAATTTGCATCTTTAGAAGTTGTGGATAATATGAAATTTGGGTCTTTTGTAGATATTGGATTACCTAAGCATATTTTAGTTCCTAAAAATAAACAAAAAAGTAGTTCTTTTAATATAGGTGATAGAAAAGTATTACAACTTCAGCTTGATGATAAAACAGATAGATTGATAGCTTCTGAAAAATTTGATTTATTAAAAGAGATAAAAAACTTAGAGAAAAATGATGAAGTAGAGATTATTTTATACTCTAAAACACCTCTTGGATATAAAGTTATTGTAAATGATAGATATGATGGAATTATTTATCACTCAGAAATTTTTGAAAATATAAAAATAGGTGATAAAAAAAGAGCCTATGTAAAAAATATTAGAGATGATAATAAACTTGATATTTCTTTACAAAAAATAGGTGAAAAAGTTTCAGGGGATAAAGTTTATGATGTTTTAGTACAAAATGGCGGAAAGCTGCCTTTTACATACAAAAGTGAAGCTAGTGATATTAATGCTAAATTTGGTATTAGTAAAAAAGCTTTTAAAGCATCATTGACAAAACTATTAGCAGAAGATAGAATTGTATTAGAAGAAAATTCAATTAGAGTTAAATAGTAACAAATTTAAAAATTACAACTTGATTGCAAACAATTAAGAGTTTTTTTATCCTATTTAATTATAATTCGTTAAATATTTTTAAAAAGGAAAATAATGGCAACAACAAAATTAAAAGGTAACGAAGTTACTTTAAGTGGTACAGATGTAAAAGTAGGGGATGTAGCTCCAGTAGTTACAGTAGTAGCAAAAGATTTATCAGATGTTCAAGTTGGTGGTCAAAAAGGTAAAGCTCAAATCGTAGTTGTAGTACCTTCTTTAGATACAGCAGTTTGTGCAGCAGAAACAAGAAAATTCAATGAAGCAGCAGCTAAAGTTGAAAATGCAGAAGTAATCGTAGTTTCTATGGATTTACCATTTGCAATGGGAAGATTTTGTACAACTGAAGGAATTGAAAATTTAACTGTAGGTTCTGACTTTAGAGCAAAAGCATTTGCTAAATCTTACGGTGTATTAGTTGCATCAGGGCCGTTAGCTGGTGTTACTTGTAGAGCAGTATTTGTAATCAACGCTTCAGGTGTTATTACTTACAAAGAAATTTGTCCTGAAATTACAGAAGAGCCAAATTATGAAGCAGCATTAGCAGCTGTTAATGAGTCAACTTCAACTTCTTGTTGTGGAACTTGTCACTAATTTTTAAATGAAAGAGTCCTATGACTCTTTTATTTTTTTTCTAATTTCCTCTTCCTAACATTTCACTAGCTTCACTTATAATCATAAATGCATCAGGATCAGATTCTCTAACAATTTGTCTTAGTTTTTGAAGTTTTGTAACTTCTACAACAATTAAAATCATCTTTTTTTCTTGATTTTCAAATAATCCTTCCCCTTTTAGTATAGTTCCTTCAGGGCCTAACTTTTGGGTAATTAGATGTTTTAGTTCATCGGTTTTTTGTGTTACTAAATAAACAACTTTTTTGTTTAAACTTCCAGTTAATATATAATCTATCATTTTTGAAGTTATATAAATACTTATGATACTCCATAAAACTTTTGCTCTATCTTCAAAAATAAATAAAGAAGATAGTAGTATGATTATGTCAATTATCAAAATAACTTGACCAGCTTTAATCTCAGTTTTTGAAGATATTATCTTAGCTAGAATAGTTGAGCCACCTGCTGATGAATTTCCTTTTATAACTAATGCCAATCCTAAACCTACAAAAATACCCCCAAATATAGAAGCTAAAATTGTATCAATAATAAATGCTTCTATTTTTATAATTTGGGAAAATAAATCTATGAATAAAGAAATCATAAGTATTGTGATTATTGTTCTTATTGCAAACATTTTTCCAAGGTATTTATTTCCAATTATTAAAAGAGGAAGATTAATCAAGGCGATTAAAGAACCAATTGTAAGAGGTGTAATATAGTGAAGTAATAAAGCAAGACCTGCTGTTCCTCCCGTGATTATTTCATTTGGAAGAAAAAAACCAACTAATGCTAATGATAAAATAAGAGAACCAGTGATAATAAAAATATAGTTTATCAGTTCATTTTTTGTAAAAAAAGTATTCATATGACCCTTAGATGTTAAAATTTGAAAAAAAGATTTTATTTTAACTCAATATTTGTAATAAGTAGTTTATTTAAATAATATAATGAATATAGTAGTATAATTTATAATGTAGTTTTATATTTATTTATAGGAGAAAAACAATGTTAAAATTTTTATTAAAAATTATGTTCTTTTGTTGTGTAAGCTTTCAGTTTTCATTTGCTGTTTCAGTAAATGATGGTTTTGAAGAGTATAACAAAGGTAATGTTTTTCAAGCTTTAAATATATTTGAAAAAGCTTGCGATGGAGGAGCTTATTCTGGTTGCTATAATGCAGGCCTTATTTATTACAAAGGAAATAGAGTAGAGCGTGATTATGAAAAAGCAGCAAATTATTTTATAAAAGCATGTGATGAAGGACATGGTGAAGCTTGTTATAATATTGCTTATATGTTTGAAAATGGTTTAGGAGTAAGGTTAGATCCTTCAAAATCTGTAAGTTTATATGATAGAAGTTGTCAAAAAGGTGTCTCTGCTGCTTGTTATAATTTATCTATAATGTATGAAAAAGAAGATGGAGTTGAAAAAGACTCTTTTAAAGCAGTTGATTATTTAACACAAGCTTGTAATTTAGATCATGCAAAAGCTTGTTATAATCTTGCAATAAAATTTAAAAATGAAGAAGGTGTAGAAAAAAATCCATTAAAAGCTGCAAATCTTTATCAAAAGTCATGTGATTTAAACTATGCAAATGCTTGTTATAATCTAGGAGTTATGTATTATGAAGGGCTTTTTCTTAGAAAAGACAACTCAAAAGCAAGTGAACTTTTCAATAAAGCTTGTAATATGGATTTTGATTTAGCTTGTAAAGCTTATGATAATTTAAATAAATAAACAAGAGTTTTCTCTTGTTTATAGTCAAGGAATATTATTTTCTAAATTGATATAATTTCTCAAAATCAAAGATACTATTTTATATTAATAATTTAGACTTTATATAGGAGATGTTATGCAAGCTTGGTATAAGAAGTTTTCTTCTCAACCACATCAACCATTTTTTACAAGTGGTGTTTTATTTTTAATTCTTTTTATGATGTTATTTACAGCGTCTTATTCGAATATTCTTATTTTAGATACTTCAGTTTTAACTTTTCATGCTTATACTATGGTATTTGTAATTTTTATTCAATTTTTCTTAGGATTCTTATTTGTAGTTTTTCCAAGATTTTTAATTCAAGCAGAAATAGTTATAAAAGAGTATATGAATCAATTTATTCTCTATTTTATCAGTTCTTTAGGAATTTTACTGTCAATTATCTTTTATTCAGATGTAGTTTTTATATTTCAAATAATGATGTTAATTGCACAAGTTCTTAGTTTTAAACTTCTTTATTCAATTCATAAAAAAAGTATTGTAAAAGTAAAAGATGATACAAAATGGGTTTTAATATCTTTTTTTGCTGGACTTATTTTTCATATATTATTTATAATTTCAAATATTAATTTTCCTTTTTCACATCATTTATCAAAATTTGCTATAAATGGTGGATTTTATCTTTTTATCTTTATGGTGATTTTTGTTATTTCACAAAGAATGATTCCTTTTTTTACAACAGCAAAAGCACCAAATTATATAGCAAATAAAAGTAAGAATTTACTAGAAATTATATTTGCATTGTTGATTTTTAAAGTTGTTTTATTATCTTTTGATAATGTAAAATTAAATTTATTAGCTGATATTCCTTTATTTGTAATGATTACTAGAGAATTAATAAAATGGAAATTACCGTTTTTTAAAGTCCCAGCTATTATGTGGGTTTTATATTTAGGACTTTATTGGATTCCAGTTGCTTTTTTTGTGTCAATTATAGAAGGAATAATGGCATTTTATGACCCTAGCATAATTTTTGAAAAAGCAGTGATTCATACGATGGCTCTTGGATATTTTTTAACAGTACTTGTAGGTTTTGGAACAAGGGTAATTTTAGGACATTCAGGAACTACTCCCCATGCAAATAATTTTGCAATATTTATTTTTGTAGTTATCCAATTTATTGCATTATTAAGAATTTTTTCTTCATTTACTTTAAATTTTGGTTTAAATTATATGTTTTTTATAAATCTAACTGCTGTGTTATTAATTATGGGCTTAGTTGTTTGGTCAAGTAAATATATAACTATACTAATGAAAGGGAAATAA
The DNA here is from genome assembly GCF_040884245.1 of Arcobacter sp. s6. NCBI lineage: Bacteria > Pseudomonadati > Campylobacterota > Epsilonproteobacteria > Campylobacterales > Arcobacteraceae > Arcobacter > Arcobacter sp. s6. The sequence goes on from NZ_JBEVTN010000006.1 coordinate 71,440, forward strand.
AAAGCTTTTTACTAAACATATCCTTTACATAAAACTTCTATAATTTGCTTAGAATTTAAAAGGATATGCTATGAATATAATCAAAAGAAAAGATTGGCAAATAAGTGAAAATGAAGTTACTCCCAAAGAATTATTTGAAAAAAGAAGAAACTTTCTTAAACTAGGAGCCGCTTCAATTGTATCAAGTGGAGCTATTATGGAGCTTCTTGCAAAAGATGAATTACCTAAAGTTACCCTTGATTTTATAAAAGACAAAAATAAAGATAATCTAAAATTAAATACTTTTGAACAAATCACATCACATAATAATTTTTATGAATTCACAACAAATCAAAGTGGTGTGAAAGATATCGCACATACATTAAATACTGATAATTGGACTGTCACAATAGATGGTTTAGTAGAAAATCCAATGAAAATAAACTTAGATGATTTAGTAAAAATGTTTACAATGGAAGAGAGAATTTATAGATTTAGATGTGTAGAAGGTTGGAGTATGGTTGTTCCTTGGAATGGATTTACTCTTAGTTCTTTAGTTAAAAAAGTAAAACCATTATCAAGTGCAAAATATATAAGATTTGAAACATTAGTTGATCCTGAAGTTTTCCCTGACCAAAAAAGAGGAAAATTTGGAGTAATTGATTATCCATATATTGAAGGTTTGCGAATGGATGAAGCTATGAATGACTTGTCATTTTTAGCAACGGGACTTTATGGAGATCTTATGCCAAAACAAAATGGTGCGCCAATAAGACTTGTTGTTCCTTGGAAATATGGATTTAAATCAATTAAATCAATAGTTAAAATTTCGTTCGTTGAAAAAGAACCTCTAAATACTTGGCAAAAAGAAAATCCAAGAGAATATGGTTTTTATGCAAATGTAAATCCAAATGTTGATCATCCAAGATGGTCACAAAAAAAAGAGAGAGTTTTAGGAAGCTTTTTCAAACAAGATACTTTGATGTTTAATGGTTATGAAAAAGAAGTAGCATCACTTTATACTGGAATGGATTTAAGAAAGTATATCTAATGAAAAGATTATTTTTATATTTAATAAGTTTAGCACCATTGGTCTATTTATTAACTAAATTATTTATTATTGATGATGTTAATGACCCAATAAAATATATCTATACAATTACGGGAGCGGCTGCTACTGTGATTGTATTTTTTTCCATAATAATTTCTTTGATAAAAGATAAAATAAATCTTATGAAATATAGAAAAGAAATAGGGCTTTTAGGTTTCTTTTATACTTTATTACATCTTTTAAATTTTATTATATTGGATGCTCAATTTGATTTTAACTTTGTAATAAAAGAGACTTTAGATAAGCCTTTTATATATCTAGGAATGATTGCTTTTTTTATAATTTTATTTATGGCAATAACTTCCACAAAAAAATTGTATAAAAAATATAATAGATATCATAAATTAGTATATTTGTCTTTAATATTAATTACTATACATTGGATAATGGCTCAAAAAGCTATAAATATCTTACAGTTTACCTATATATTAGCTATTTTAGTAATAGGATATTATAAACTCTTTCAACAAATAATTAATGCTACAAGATCTTAATTTATTCAATTCTAAATAAAAAAAGCTACTTAATAATAAAAAATATATTAACTGATTATTTAATATACAGTTGAAATGTAATTTTTCTAAAAAAAAGTGATAAATTTTCATTATATAAAAAACAAAAGGATAATGAATGAAAAAATTGCTTTTATCAATACCATTTTTTGGTGTTTTAGCATTTGCAGATGAAGCAGAACCTGTGCTTAATTCAGGAGATACTGCTTGGATGATGATTTCTACGGCGCTTGTTATGTTGATGACGCCAATTGGTCTTGCTTTATTTTATGGAGGGATGACAAGAGCTAAGAATATTTTAAATACGTATTCAATGGTATTTGGTGCTTTTGCTATTGCGTTTATCGCATGGATTGTTGCTGGTTTCTCTATCGCATTTGGAACAATGGAAGGTCCTATGAATCAATTCATTGGAGGTTTTTCTCATGTGATGCTTGATGGTGTTTCTTGGAAAGATTTTGCAAGTGTAGAGTTGGGACAACTATATCCTAAATTTATTTTTATTGTTTTCCAAGGTACTTTTGCAGCTATTACTATAGCAATTGCATCTGGATCTGTTATTGAAAGAATGAAATTCTCTACATGGATGATATTTGCAGCTATTTGGACAATTGTTGTTTATGCACCAATTGCACATATGGTTTGGGGTGGCGGATACTTATTTAATGAAGGTGCTCTTGACTTTGCAGGTGGAACAGTTGTACATATGAATGGTGGTCTTGCTGGTTTAGTTCTTGCTTTACTTATTGGTAAAAGAGCTGGTTATTCAAAAGTTGCAATGAAACCTGTAAGTATTATCTTAACAGCAGTTGGTGCTGGTTTATTATGGTTTGGTTGGTATGGATTTAACGCAGGTTCTGCATTTGGTGCAAATGCAATTGCAGGTGTTGCATTTCTAACAACTACAGTAGCAGCTTCAGTTGCAACTCTTACTTGGTTAGCTATTGAATCTTTTGTATTTAAAAAACCTACATTATTAGGTGCTGCATCTGGTGCAATTGCAGGACTTGTTGCTATTACTCCTGCTGCTGGATTTGTTAGTGTTGGTGGTGCTTTAATTATTGGTATTGTAGGTGCTCTTATTGCTTTCTTTGGTGTTGCTATACTTAAGAAGAAACTTGGTTTTGATGATAGTTTAGATGCATTTGGAATTCACTTCCTAGCTGGTTTATGGGGTGCAATTGCAACTGGTATTTTCGCTCTTAATGATAAAGATCTTTTATGGGATGGACCATTAAAAGCTGATGATGATAGATTAGGGCAAATTTTTGTTCAATTTGAATCTACATTAATTGTAGGTGCTTATACATTAATTGGAACAGTTGTAGTTTATTATATAGCATCATTATTAACAGGTGGAGCAAGAGTAAATGAAGATAAAGAGAGTCAAGGTCTAGATGAATCAGTACACGGTGAACGTGGATTTAACCTATAATAGATTGAAAGAGGAATAAATGAAAAAAATAGAAGTAATAATTAAACCTTTTAAATTAGAAGATGTAAAAGATGCACTAGTTGAAATAGGTATAACAGGAATGAGTGTATACGATGTAAAAGGATATGGAAGACAACAAGGTCACTCAGAATTGTATAGAGGGGCTGAATATGTAGTAGATTTTCTTCCAAAAATCAAGATAGATATAGTAGTAAAAGATGAGATGGTAGAAAGTACAATAAATGCGATAGTAAATTCTGCAAAAACAGGGAAAATTGGAGATGGGAAAATATTTGTTTCATCTTTAGATGAAGTAGTAAGAATAAGAACAGAAGAAAGAGGAACTGAAGCTGTTTAAATTTTTTATTATTATGTAATATAAAAATTATTTGTTAATTTATATCCAAGTTAACTATCCATTAATCCTTGATTATATATTAGTTAATGATGGCTTGTTATAATTTTCTTATAGATAGGTTGACGCAGCGACTTATTTATAAATACCTTAAGATTTAGATTTTTAGACAAATAATTTTTTATGTTTCCTTGTTAAAAAAAGAGTGTCGATTTTTATCCACTCTTTTTTTTATTTTTCAATTTCCCTTAACACTTTTATGATACTATTTCGAAATGATAAAACTTTTCACAAACACAACAAACTAATCTAATGCCCTTATCAAATTTAAATCAAGAGCAATTAAGCGCTGCAACTTGCCCGTATGGTTATAATCTTATAATAGCAAGTGCAGGAACTGGTAAAACTTCCACTATTGTTGGAAGAATTGCTACTTTAATTAATAATGGTGTTAAGCCAAATGAAATCCTATTATTAACTTTTACAAATAAAGCAGCTGCTGAAATGGTAGCTAGAGTTGCAAAATATTTTGGAAAAGACATAGCAAAACAAATAATGGCTGGAACTTTTCACTCAGTTTCTTATAAGTTATTAAAAGAGTTAAATGTAAATATAACTTTAAAACAACCAAATGAATTAAAAACATTATTTAAATCGATTTATGAAAAAAGAGTATTTTTTGATAGACATGACGAAGCAAATCCCTATGATGGTGGATATTTATATGATATGTATTCTTTGTATTTAAATTCAAATGATGGTGAAGATTTTGCAGAATGGATAAAATCAAAAAATGTAAGTCATGAATTATACACAATGATTTATGAGGATGTTGTTGCAGAATTTCATGAGTTAAAAACGAAATATGGATATGCAAATTTTGACGATTTGTTAACTATTATGCTTGATACACTAAAAGATAAAGAATTTGAATTTAAAGAGATTTTAGTTGATGAATATCAAGACACTAATCCTCTACAAGGAAGGCTTCTTGATGCTTTCAGACCTAATTCTTTGTTTTGTGTAGGAGATTATGACCAAAGTATTTATGCATTTAATGGTTCTGATATTGGAATAATCTCAACTTTTGCAAAAAGATATCCGAATGCAGAAGTTTTTACTTTACGAAAAAACTATCGTTCAACAAAACCTATTTTAGATTTAGCAACTAAAGTTATCGAATTTAATGAAAGAGTTTATGAAAAAAAATTAGAAGTTGTAAGAACTGAAACTGAACACAAACCAAAGTTGTTAGCCTTTGGAGAGCTTTTTTCTCAATATCAATATTTATCAGAACTAATATCTAAAACATCAACACCGCATAATGAAATAGCTGTTATTTATAGAAATAACTCAAGTGCTGATGGAATAGAAGCAACGCTAAGAGAATTCTCAATTCCTGCAAAACGAAAAGGTGGAATGAGCTTTTTTGATTCAATTGAAGTTAAGTTTATTTTAGATGTTTTAGTTATGCAAATAACACATAATGATATGATGGCTTTTATTCATATTGTTGAGCATGGGAAAGGTATAGGAAAAGCAATAGCAAAAGATGTTTTTGATGCTTTAATTAAACTTGGTGATGGAGATTTATTGAGAGGATTATTTCAACCTCGTGCTGATATGAATAATCCTTATGAAAATGGGAAAGTAAAAAACCGACAACTTGGTCTTTTTGATGATTTTATGGAGTTAGGTTCTATTTCTAAGTTCAAAGATTGTAATTTTGAAGAAGCTTTTTTAGGAAACCCAATATTAAAACATCCAAAACTAAATGTAGATGGAGGTAAATATTTATATGACATATATTTATTAATGAAACATTTGCGACGTACAAAAAATCCAGAATCTTTAGTTACAAGTATTTCATCATCTATGGCCTATTCAAAACTAAAAGATTTTTTATCTACAAAAAGAGCAACACAAAAAGATGGAACAATAAATCCAATGCAAAAAACAAAGGCACTTGCTAAAATAAATAGAAAAGTAATGCTTTTAAAAAATTTATCAAGAAACTTTCAGGATTTATCAAAATTTATAAATTCAATGATTTTAGGTGGAAGTGAAATGAGTGAAGGAGATGGTGTAAATCTACTTTCAATTCATGCAAGTAAAGGTCTAGAATTTAAAGAAGTATATGTAATAGATCTTATGGATGGAAGATTTCCAAATAGAAAACTTATGAGTAAAGGTGGAAGCATAGAAGAGGAAAGAAGACTTTTTTATGTAGCTGTTACAAGAGCAAAAGATATACTCTATTTAAGTTATGCAAAATCTGATAAAATAAAAAAAATGAGCTTTGTAGCAAGTCCTTTCCTACGAGAAGCAGGAATGATAATTAAAGAAAGCGATGATGAGTAAAATTTAAATATTTAGGGTAGAATTCCACCTATTTTAAATAGGAAAGCTAAAAATGGAAAAGTTTTTTTTAATTATTTCAATTTGTTCAATTATTATGTTTTCTCCTTCCTTATCAAAATTATTTAGAACACCTGTTGTTGTAGTTGAAATTTGCTTGGGTTTGATTGCTGGATATTTTGGATTGATTTATGCGGATGAGACTTTAATTTTAATTGCAAAATTTGGTTTTGTATATCTAATGTTTTTAGCAGGTCTTGAAATAAATTTAAAACTAGTAAAAATTATAAAAGCTACTTTAGCTATAAATGTAATTTTATATTTCGTTTTTTTATATAGCATCTCTGGTTTAATTTGTTGGATATTTAATCTAGGTATTACTTATTTCGTTGCATTACCTATTTTTTCTCTTGGTATGATTATGATGCTCATTAAAGAGTATGGTAAAGATGAACCATGGCTTAATCTTGCTTTATCAATTGGTGTTGTAGGTGAAGTTATTAGTATTTTAGCATTAACATTATTTAGTGGTTGGGTTGAATATGGCTTTAATCTTAACTTTTTTATCTCTATTTTAACAATAGTAGGTGTTGTTCTTCTTACAATTTTAGGTTTGCGATTATTTTATATAATTTTTTGGTGGTATCCAGAATTGAAAAAGTTTCTTGTTCCAGATTCACATGATAATAGGTTTGATCAAGATATTAGATTTTCAATCTCAAGTCTATTAATTTTGGTTGCTATTATGTATGCTTTAAAAATAGATGTTGTACTTGGAGCATTTGCTGCAGGACTTTTTTTTAAAATGTTTTTTTATCAAAAACATGAACTAATAGAAAAAATTGAATCTTTTGGTTTTGGTTTTTTCGTTCCTATTTTCTTTATTTACACAGGTTCTACTGTGAAACTTGATATGCTAACTTATGATATATTTGAACATGCACTTTTTATTATGGCTGCAATAATACTTATTAGACTAATAAGCTCATATTTAGCTTTTTATAAATACTTAAAATTTAAACAAACAATGCTATTTGCTCTAAGTGATTCTATGCCTTTAACTTTTCTTGTAGCTATTGCTATGCTTACATATAACTATGGCTTAATTACTCAAGCAGAGTATTTTTCATTTATTATTGCAAGTATGATCGATGGATTAGTATTGATGCTTATAATAAGAAAACTACATAAAATCTTTTCTTTAAAAATTAAAAATTAGTAAAATTTTTTTAACTAAGAAGCTATAATTATGAATTAATATTCACTTATAGCTTTCACTATAATTAAAACAAATATCATAAATAAGCCCCAATTATAGGTGCTATTTTAATGCTACTAAAGCCTAAATATTTCTCTCATAATATAAGAATATTTAATATTTTAAGTTTCATTTTAACTTATAAAATCTATAATAGTAATGATGAAAAAATTTAATGAGTATTGTCAAATATCTTAGGAGGTAAAAGTTGAAAAACAGCGAAGTTTTACAAAAAGATGTAAAATCTGATACTACTGTGGTAACAAGTAGAAGAGATTTTTTTAAAAAAACTGCTATTTATTCTGCTGGTGCCTTAAGTGCTGCCTCGGTTTTAGCGCCAATATCTGCAAAAGCAGATGATCCAGCGATTATGAACGAAGCACCTTGGGGACAAAAATTAGGAGATCCAGTAGATAAAAATCTATATGGTATTCCATCACCATATGAGCATAATAATATTAGAAGAACACATGAGTTGTTCTCATCGGGAGATGCCCATGCATCTGTTTCGATGTGTCCAATTCATGAATCAGAAGGGATTATTACTCCAAATGGTTTATTTTTCGTTAGAGATCATGGTGGAACTGCACATGTTAATCCAAATGAATGGAGATTAATGATCCATGGAAAAGTTAAAAAAGAGATAGTTTTAACTTTAGAAGATCTAAAAAAATATCCAAGTGAAACAAGAACATACTTTATAGAATGTCCTGCAAATGGAAGTCCTGAGTGGAGAGGTCCTCAATTTAATAGTTTACAATTTATGAAAGGTCTTATGAGTGCTGCTTCTTGGACAGGAGTTATGTTAAAAACTATTTTAGAAGACTTAGGTTTAGAAAAAGATGCTGTTTGGATGTTAGCTGAAGGTAGTGACAATGCTTCAAATCCAAGATCAATTCCAGTTGATAAAGCAATGGATGATATTATGGTTGTTTGGGGACAAAATGGTGAAGCATTAAGACCTGAACAAGGATATCCTGTAAGACTTGTCGTTCCAGGTTGGGAAGGAAATCTTAATACTAAATGGTTAAGAAGATTAGAGTTCTCTGATAAGCCATGGCATTCAAAAGAAGAAACTTCAAAATATACAATGCTGCAAAAGTCAGGAAAAGCTATTAGATATTTCTGGGTAAATGAAGTTAATTCAGTAATTACATCTCCATGTCCTGAAAAACCATGGACTCATCTTAAAAAAGGTGAGATGGTAGAAATTGAAGGAATTGCTTGGTCTGGTCATGGAACAATAAAAGGTGTTGATATCTCATTTGATGGTGGAGATAATTGGGTAGAAGCTAAATTAAAAGGTTTAGTACTTCCAAAATCTTGGACAAGATTCTCATATGTTATTAAATGGGATGGAAAACCTCTAATCCTTGCTAGTAGATCTTATGATGACTTTGGAAATGTTCAACCTACAATTGATGAAGAAACATCAGCAGTTGGTGTTGAATCAGTTTATCACAGAAATGCAATAGTAACTTGGGAAATAACGAGCAAAGGAGAGTGTAATAATGTTCAAATTAGAAAACATAAAAAAGCTTAAATCTACTCTTCTTAGTGTTGGTTTATCTGGTTTATTAGCAAGTTCTGCAATGGCTGCTTCAAAAGAAGTTTCTGTTGATGGTGCTGTAAAATACCCAATAAAAGATGGTAAGTATTCTTCATATCATGTAAATACACAGGATATTAAGAGCTATAACATTGGAAGAACACCAACTGAGAATGAAATAAAAGCTTGGGATATTGATGTAAAACCTGATGGGACTGGTTTACCTGAATTTGAAATGAATAGAGGTCAAGTAGTTTTAGGAGATGATGGAAAACCTAAAAAAGCTGAAGGTTCAGTTGAATGGGGTGGAGAGCTTTATGATGCACAATGTGTAATGTGCCATGGTGATTTTGGTGCAGGAGGAAAGGGTGGATATCCTAGACTTGCTGGAGGATCAGTGAATTCTTTAAAACATCAAAGATTAAATCCTGCTGATGAACATCCAAATCCTGAAAGTCCATTAAGAACTGTTGGTTCATATTGGCCATATGCAAGTACTTTATACTGGTATATTCAAGATTCAATGCCTTATCCACATTCAAAAAGTTTAAGTAATAGCGAAACTTATGCAATCACTGCATATATTTTATCAGTAAATGGTATTACTTATGAGGGTGAAGAAATGGATGACGATTTTGTATTAGACAAAGAAAAAATGATGAAAATTAAGATGCCAAATGCTGATGGTTTTTATCCTGAAGTTGATACAAAAGATCCAAGACAAGGTGTTAAAAATATGACTGCATTACTTTCAGATCCAAAAATTTATGGAACGGGAACAAAATGCATGAAAGATTGTATAAAAGAAGACACTGATAAACTTTTAATGAAAATAGAGTATGACTTAACAGATAGTGCGAATCAACCTATATCTGTAGTTAGAGATTTACCAAAAGTCGTAGATACTTCAGTTAAACCAGGTCAATTAACATATGAAACAAATTGTTCTGCTTGTCATGGAAATCCAGCTATTGGTGCTCCTGTTTTAGGAGATAAAGATGCTTGGAGTAAAGTTATTGCACAAGGAATAGACAAAGTTTATCATAATGGTATAAATGGTATAAATACGATGCCCCCAAGAGGTGGAACAGATTTGACAGATGACCAAATGAAAGAAGTAATCGATTATATGATTAATTCTAGCAAATAAAAAGGAGAACGTTATGAATGTAATTAAAAAGTTATTAACTGCATCTGCAATTAGTGGATTTATTGTTGTTAGTGGTTTTGCATCAGATGCTGATTTAGTAAAAGAAGGTGAAAAAATTTTCACAACTAATACTCAAGGTAACTGTATTGCATGCCATGCAGTTAATGGTAAAACATTAGATGGACCAGGAAGTATGGGACCGGTATTACAATACTTGTCGGCTTGGCCTGAAGATGCATTATATGATAAAATATTTGATCCATATAAGACAAATCCAGTTTCAGCAATGCCAGCATTTGGTAAAAATGGATGGTTAAGTGATTCTGAAATTAAAGCTTTAGTTGCTTATTTAAAAACAATAAATTAATAAAAGGAAGATAAAATGATTAATAGAAGAAATTTTTTAGGTTTAGGTTTAGGAGCTATGGCAGTTGCTGTAATCCCTGGTAAATTAAGTGCAATTGATTTTAGAGAAACTAAGCCAAAAGCTTGGACTGCAACTAAAGTTGATGATGCAGTTAAAGAAATTTTCGGATCAACTGCAACAACTGAGGGAAGTATTAATTTAAGTGCTCCTGATATTGCTGAAAATGGTGCAGTTATTCCAGTATCTTTTGATACTGAATTAAAAGCTACTAAAGTAGCAGTTTTCCAAGATGCAAATCCTGAAAGTGCTGTTGCTGTATTTACAATTCCTGAAAATGCAGTAATTGATTACGCAATTAGAATTAAATTAGCTAAAACTGGAACTGTAACAGTTATAGCTGAAGCTGATGGGAAATTATATTCAGTTTCTAAATTAGTAAAAGTAACAATTGGTGGATGTGGTGGTTGATTTTATTCAACTAATCGCTTAAAATAAAAACAAAATAAAATAAAAAATAAATGAAGGAATAAAAAATGTCAGATACTACAAAAATCAAAGCAAAATTAAAAAATGGAGTAGTTGAAGTTAAAGCATTAGCTACACATCCAATGTTAAGTTACCAAGAAGCTGAAAGAGCAAAAAAAGAAGCAAACTTTATTACTTATGTAGTTGCAAAAGTTGGTGGAAAAGTTGTTTATGAAGCATCAACAAGTCAATTTTTATCAAAAGATCCATATATGAAGTTTTCATTTAAAGGTGGAAATGTTGGTGATGATCTTGAAATTACATGGAAAGATTTAAAAGGTGCTACTGATACTAGTACAGAAAAAATTAAATAATTACTAGTTCTAGTAATTTATAAAAAAGGAGAGATACTATGTTATCAAAAATTGTAAAGTCAACAGCATTATTAGCATTAACAGTATGTGCTTTAAATGCTTCAGATTTCAATGCACAAGCAGAAAAAGATAGAATTGAAGCAGTAAAATATTTTGAAGCAAAGTTTGCTGATCCAGAAAAAAATAAAGATAAATTTTTTCCTTATTCAACAGATGCTGAATTAAAAAATGATTATGAGAAAAATTTAAAGCATAATGATTTTAATATAGGTACTTATGCATATTCAAAAGATGCAAAGATGCAATACGATGCTATAAAAGAAATGCCTCCATATGAATCAGATATTGATACGGGAGAAGAGTTATATAACAAAAAATTTGCTAATGGTAACTCTTTTGCAACTTGTTTCCCAGATCCAACAGTTGCAGGAACATTTCCTTATTTTGATGATAAGAAAAAAGATGTTGTTTCTTTAACTTCAGCAGTAAATGATTGTTTAAGAGCTAATGGTGAAAAAGAGTGGGATACAAAAAAGGGTGATATGGCAAATTTACAAGCTTATTTAGTTAATTCAACAAAAGAAGCTGGTAAAAAATTTGATATTAAAATTCAAAATGCTGATGCTCAAAAAGCATATGAAAATGGAAAAGAATTTTATTATACTCAAAGAGGATATTTAAAAATGTCTTGTGCAACTTGTCACGTACAAGGTGCAGGTCAAAGAGTTAGAAATGAAAAACTTTCTCCATTAACAGGACAAATTACACAATTCCCAGTATTTAGATTAAAATGGGATAGTTTAGGTACTCTTGAAAGAAGATTATCAGGTTGTGTTGTAGATCAAGGACAAGTTCCACCAAAAGATGAAAGTACTCAAATGAAAGAATTAATCTATTTCATGGCGTATATGTCAAATGGAATGTCAATTGATGGTCCAGATATAAGAAAATAATAAAGGTGAATATTATGAAAAAAACAATTTTAAAATTCGCAACAGCAACTGCATTATTAACTTATGGATTAGTTAACGCAACAGCGTCTGAAATATCTAACTTAGATGTTAAAAAAGAGTGTAATGTTGAAGTGAATGGAATAGAAAAAGTAATCGCTACCGCTGCAAAATATAATGAAATAGCTGTGAAAAACAAAGTAGAATTTATGAGACTTGGTATGAAAGCTAGTCAATATATTGAAGCTGTACAAGGTGCAATTAAATCAGGTGCAAAAAATATTGATATTGTTGATGACAAAAAAGTAAAAACAAGTGAAGCTACAGTTGAATTTGGAGCTTGGAGAGCTTGTTCTTTTGCTATTAGTGCATTAACTCAAGAAGAAGAAGCTAAAAAAACTTGGAGAGAATCAGTTCCAGGTGATGGTTATAAATATTAATTTTCTTGAATTAATATTTAAATTAAAAAAGTCAAGAGTTTAAATCTTGACTTTTTTTTTGTTTTTTTAAAGGAACAGAATGAAATTTTTTAAAAATTTAGTAGTATCATCATTAATACTAGGACTAACTTCTTCTGTATTATTTGCAGAAGGAAAGTATGTTGCTATATCTGATGGTGTAAAATCTGTAGATATAACTTTAAATGGTGAAAGATTCACTATTATGAGAAATCAAACTGCTGGGAATAAAATCTCATCATTGTACGATACTACAGATAGAGGAACTCCTCAACCTATGATTTTAGCACCAGGTGTTGAAACTTTAGGAGAATTAGAATTTATAGAATATATGAAAAAAGCACAAACAGATTCAAACATTGCAATTATAGATTCAAGAAAACCAGGGTGGTTTGCAAGACTTAGAATTCCAGGTGCTGTTAATGTTCCTTTTACAAACTTTGATGATAAAGATGACGCAATTGATATGATGGAAGATTATATGGGAATTTCTGTAAAAGATGATGGTTCTATAGATTTTTCAAAAGCAAAAACAGTAGTTCTATATTGCAATGGCTATTGGTGTGAACAAACACCAGGTATGGTTAAGGATGCAAAATTTGCATTATTAAAAATTGGATATCCAGCTGAAAAAATCAAATACTACAGAGGTGGAATGCAAGCGTGGACTTCGCTTGGTTTCACAGTTGTTGGCGATGATGCACCAGCTTTAAAATAATTAAGGATTATTATGAGTAAATTAAGTAGAAGAGAATTTGTTTATATGATGGCAGTACTTGGTGCTGCACCTGTATTTGCTAATTCTCATACAAGAATGACAGATACAACGAATAAATTAGAAGATTATTATAAATTAAAGCCTTTTGGTAATGCAAGATTTCTTCATATGACAGATTCTCATGCACAATTATTACCAGTTTACTTTAGAGAACCTAGTGTAAATCTTGGTTTTTTTGGTAATTTTGGTAAACCACCTCACATTGTGGGTGAAAAACTACTAGATTATTATGGACTTAAAGGTAATAAAAGACTTGAATATGCATATTCTTGCGTAAATTTTGAAGAGCATGCAAAAGTTATGGGAAGAACAGGTGGTTTTGCTCAAATTAAAACTGTTGTTGATTATTTAAGAGATAGTTATGGAAAAGATAAAACTCTTATGATGGATGGTGGAGATACTTGGCAAGGAAGTGCTACTTCTCTTTACACAAGAGGTAAAGATATGGTTGGTGCTATGAATTTACTTGGTGTTGATGTTGCTGTTGGGCATTGGGAGTTTACATATAAAGCTGAAGAAGTTTTAGAAAATGTAAAAGCTCTAAATGCAGAATTCTTGGCACAAAATGTTTTTGTAAAAGAAACATCAATGATGAATGGAATTGAAGCATTTGATGAAGATACAGGTCACGCATTTAAACCATATACAATTAAGAAAATGGGAAATGCAAGAGTTGCTATTATAGGTCAAGCTTTCCCTTATACAACAATTGCAAATCCTCAAAGATTTATTCCTGATTGGACTTTTGGTATCAAAGAAGATTCAATGCAAGAAATTGTTGATATGATTAGAGAAACTGAAAAACCTGATGCGGTTATTGTTCTTTCACATAATGGATTTGATACTGATAAAAAAATGGCAGAGGTTTGTACTGGAATTGATTTTATTATGGGTGGTCATACTCATGATGGTGTTCCTGAAGCTGTTCCTGTTAAAAATACAGATGGTACAACATATGTTTGTAATGCGGGAAGTAATGGTAAGTTCTTAAATGTACTTGATTTAGACATTCAAAATGGAAAAATAAAAGACTTCAAATTTACATTATTACCAATTTTTTCAGATTTAATTCCTGAAGATAAAGATATGAAAAAATATATTGAAGATCAAAGATTACCTTTCTTAAAAGAACTTACAAGACCAATAGCTACAACAGAACAAACACTCTTTAGAAGGGGGAACTTCAACGGTTCTTGGGATCAAATTATTTGTGATGCTTTACTTGAGGTAAAAGAAGCTCAAATTTCATTAAGTCCAGGATTTAGATGGGGAACTTCTGTAATGCCAGGGCAAACAATTACATTTGATGATTTAATGACTCAAACAGCTATGACTTATCCTGAAACTTATGCAAGAGATATGACAGGAACTGATATAAAATTAATTTTAGAAGATGTTGCTGATAATTTATTTAATGAAGATCCATTCTACCAACAAGGTGGAGATATGGTAAGAACAGGTGGTATTTCTTATAAAATCAATCCAAAAGGTAAAATGGGTGAAAGAATAACAGATATTGTTCTTACAAAAACTGGAATGAAAATAGATGCTAATAAATCATATAAAGTAGCTGGTTGGTCAACTGTTGGAGCGCAATCTGAAGGTGAGCCTGTATGGGAAACTGTTGAAACATACTTAAAAAATGTTAAACATATTAGCAAATTAAAAGTTGATACTCCTGATATTATTGGAGTTGCTGGAAATCCTGGAATTATTTAATTCTTGATTTAAAAGTATAAAGAGTTTTTCTTTATACTTTTTTCCATTTAATAAATTTTTTAATAAAAATATTTATTAAGTTGAAAAAAGGATTTTAATTTGATAAAAATTTTAATAGTATCTTTACTTTTATTTTTAAATCTATATGCAGATTATAAAGAGGGTAAAGAGATTTTTGATAATAAATGTGCCACTTGTCATAGTGGATTTATAGATTTAAATAGTTTAAAAGAGAATTTTTTTGCAAAAAATAATAAACTTTTGAATTTAAAAGCACCAACTGTTAATATGTTAGCATATGCAATTATGGATAGTCCAAAGAAAATTGGAGATGCAACAGATCCTGAAATGCAAGAAATAGAGATAGAAAAATACCTAAAAACATATTTAGAAAATCCAGATATATTTAATACTATTTGTGATGAACATATTTTAAGTTTTTATGACAAAAAACAAAAAATGAAACTAGAAGATGAAGAGTATAATAATCTAGCAATATTTTTTATGGAATATAAAAATAATTTAGAAATGAAAGAAGAGATTAAAGATGAATTCTCATCAAAAGATGAGGAAAAAATATTAAAAAAAGCAAAAGATGAAAATAAACAAATTATAGTTTATGCAACAGCAAAATCTTGTTATTTCTGCAAAAAAATGGATAAAGAAGTTTTAGGATTAGAAGAGATAAAAGCTCTTATTAAAAAAGATTATGTATATGTAAAAAATGATATGGATGAAAATGCTTTACCTTTTGATTTACAAAAAGTTTATAAAAAAATAACTCCTACTTTTTTTATTGTTTCAAAAGATGGAGTTTATATCAAACAATATCCTGGATCTTGGACAAAAAGTGATTTTATAGAAATTTTAAAAGAGAATTTGAAATGAATAATATAGGAAAAGTATTAAAAACTTTTAGTGCAACAAAAGATTCAAGTGGACTTCCAAGACCAATGGTTGATAAATTAAATCTAATAGTTGATTTTGGAATTGAAAATGATAAATTTGCAGGTAAAAAACTAGATCAAACAGTTATGATAGTGGGAATTCAATCTTATGAAATTGCAAAGCAAAATGGTATAGATTTAGAATTTGGATCTTTGGGTGAAAATATATTATTGGATTTTGATCCTCATATCTTCGAAGTTGGAAAACAATTATCTATAGAAGATTCAGTTATTGAAATAACACAAGTATGTACAGTATGTAACCATTTGAATATATTTGACAAAAAATTACCAGCACTATTAAAGTCTCATAGGGGACTTTATTGTAAAATAATAAAAAATGGTATCATAAAAGAAAATATGATATTAAAAGGATAAAAAATGAAAAAACTTATTTTAATTATTTTGATGGCAATCTTCTCTTATGCACAATCAACTTTTAGCGATCCTCAACCAACATTTGAGAAGCCAAGAAAGTTAGTAATAAATTTACACGATAGTAATTTAGAAGTTGTAAATCATACTCTTGGTTCTATTTATAATATTTTAAAAGAGTATCCAAGTGAAACTTTGAAAGTTGCTGTTGTTCTTTATGGAAATGGAATGAGAGCAATTAAAAAAGATTATGACAAAGCAACATTAGATAGAATAAAATCTCTTATGGAATATGATGTTGAGTTTATAGGTTGTAAAAATACAATGGAAACTATGAAATGGACTGAAGAAGATTTTATAGAAGATATTGATTACGTTCAAGCTGGTATTGTAGAAATTATTGAAAGACAAACAGCTGGTTATATAGGTATTACGCCTTATTAATTAATTTAAAAAAGGATTAAAAATGTTAAAAAAAGCTTTATTATTTTCAAGTTTACTTATTTCTTCGAGTTTATTTGCTTCAAATGTATCTCAAGAAGATTGTGCTAAAAAAGGTGATAATTTTATTTTTGCAGGAAATGAATGTATCCAATTTTATAAATCTAAAGGTGATACTGAAGATGCCTTAAATATTATTGTTCATGGAACTTGGAAAGAGGGAACTAATACTCTAGCAAGATATGCTCCCTTTGCCGAAAATCTATCTTTACAAACAGATATTACAACGGTAGCTGTGGCACTTCCTGGATATTCAGGTTCATCTACAAATAACTTTAAATCATTGGCTCATGAAGGTGATGGAAATTTATCTATTAAAAGAGAATATGTTGAGTTTCTAGCATCTTTAGTTGAAGCATTAAAAGAAAAATTTCATGCAAGTAAAGTTACATATGTAGGTCATAGTGCAGGTTGTACTATGGGTGCTACCATGACTGGTTTAAAACCTAACTTAGTAAACAATCTTGTTTGTGCAGGTGGTAATTATAGTATAGCTGAAAAAGATCAGGGCAAAGATTTAATTGCTATGTCCGATGTTTTACATAATGTAAACAAAGATATGAAAATGGTTCTAGTTTATGGAACTGCTGATGATATTTCAAAACCACAAGTAACAATAGATTTTTATAATCTAGCTAAACAAAGAGGATATGAGCCAAAACTTGTTGAAGCAAAAGGGGCTGCTCATTTGGATTTAGATATGACTGATGAGTCAGTAGCTGCTATTGTAGAAGTAGTTGAAGAGTAATCCTTAGTGATTACTCTTTTGAGGAATTATCGCATATATTGGAATATTTACAGCAAGTAATGATGAAACAATTTCAGGTATTTGCTGTGGATAAATATCTAAAACAAATCCATATTTTAGATTCTTCATATTTCTTATAAAATCTATTTCAGATAAAATTTCTTCTGCTAATTGTTTATCGGCAACTTCAAAATAAACTGATAAATCATTCTCTGTATAATCAAACTTTATTCCTGTAAGATTTTCTTTTATATTTTTATTATTTTTTAAACAGCTTTTTGTTGATGATTTGAAAAATGAAAATCTGAATAATTTAGTAAAAAATGTATTTTTCATAACCCCTCTTTAGATTTAATTACTCGGATATTAGTAATAAAGTGTGTAAGAAATGTGAAGTTAGTAAGTTATTGTATATTTAGAAACTATATTTGAAATAAGTTCACCTAGTTCTAGAAGATTTTTTTTTTCTAATCTTGATGAATTACCAGATATCCCAACAGCTCCTATTAAAATATTTTCTTTATTAAATAAAGGAACTGCAACACAACACATACCATCTTGATACTCTTTATTATCTATTGAAAAGCCTAGTTCTTTTACTTGTTCAATCTCTTTTTTTAAGTTATTTATATTTGTAATTGTATTGTTTGTGTATTGATTAAATTTAATCTTTTCTAAATCATAATTTCCAAAAGTCAAAATAGATTTTCCAAGTGCACTTGTATGAAGATTTGTTTGAATTCCTATATTATTTCTTGTTTTTAATTCTCTATTTGACAAATCTATTTGATTAATATAAGAAACTTTGTAATCTTCAAAAATACCTAAATATGCACACTCATTTGTAGTTTTTGAAATTTCTTCTAATAAAACTTTTGTTTTTTTAATGAGTAGTTCTATTTTTGTAGATTGGTTTGTTTTATTTGAAATATCATTTGCTATTATTTCATTTGAATTTTCTAAATAAGAGATAAAATCTTCATCTTTTAGGGTTTTTAGAAGTCTTGACATGGTACTTTTATCAATTTGTAATTTCTCACATAAAGTAACTGCTAAAATAGGTTTACCATAATCTGCGATAAACCTATAAACTTTTAAACCCTTTGATAAAGATTTTATTTGAGATGACATAATAAACCTTTTTTGATTTATTATAACGAATTTATTTTGTTAATAACTCATTAAATTTTGCTAACCACTCAGGATGTGCAGGCCAAGCAGCAGCTGTTACTAAATTTCCATCAACAATTGCACTTTCAAATCCAATATCAGCCCATGTTCCACCACTTAAACCAACATCAGGAGAGCATGCAGGATAACAAGAACAAGTTTTATTTGTAATAATCCCAGCAGCTGCAAGAACTAAAATCCCATGACAAACAGATGCTATTGGTTTATTTGCAGAATTAAAATTTTGAACAATTTCAATAACTCTTGGATTTAATCTAATATACTCAGGAGCACGACCACCTGGAATTACTAATGCATCATAAGTTGATTCAACAACTTCATCAAATGTAGCATTTAACGTGAAGTTATGACCTGGTTTTTCTGTGTAAGTTTGATCACCTTCAAAATCATGAATTGCAGTTTTTATTTGATCATTTGCTTTTTTATTTGGGCAAACAACATCAACTGTATAACCTAACATTTTTAAACATTGAAAAGGAACCATTAATTCGTAATCTTCTACAAAATCACCAGCTAATATTAAAATTTTTTTTGACATAATTTCTCCTTAATTTTATTAATTAAAGATATATTATAAGAAATCTATTTAAAAGAAAATTTATTTTAAAAGTAGTTTTTTGTAGTTTCACATAGTGAAACTACAAAGTTTTTAAGACAGATAAAAATGAAAAATTTATTCTTCGTAAAACTCCAATTCTCTAAATGCATCATATACATTTTTACTATTTAACTCATCATATAAAGGTTTATCTTTAAATTCATCCATTGTTACAACTTTTGTAATTTCTGTTCCCGTTGTATCATTTTCAATGGCTTCTAAAACTCTTTCTTTTAATAAAGAGAAATATTCAGTAGCTTCGTTTAATGCAGTTTTTGAAGTATCAAGTCCATGACCAGCAACTAAATAATCCCATTTGTTTGAATTAATCATATCAATAGCTTTTAATGAGCCAATAACAGAGCCATCTCTATTCGAGGTAACTCGTCCATTCATTGCAATATCACCTGTAAATAGAATTTTCTCGCTTCCTAAATATACAAACAAATCCTCAGAAGTATGAGCTTTTACTCCAACTGGAACTATTATTAACTCTTTATTTCCAATTTTTAAAGTTCTTGTTTCATTTACAATGTCATCAACTGGGATTATCTTTGTTCCTTTGAAATTTTCTTTTGATAAAACTTGATGCATTCTTGTAATAGAACTTTCATTATATTCTTTATTTATAAGTGATGGGCCTAATATTTTTGCATTAAACTTTTCTTTGTAGAAATTATTTCCTAACCAATGGTCATCATGACTGTGTGTTGAAATAATAGTACTTACAGGAAGCTTTTCTATTTTTGACATAGCTTCATATGCTTGTGAAGCAAAGGCATAGCTTGCTCCTGAATCTATTAATACATAACTTTTATCGGCTTTTATATAGCAACTATTAGACATAAAACCACCATTTTCTTTTGTAGGCATATCAAGTTTTCCAAAAAAACACCAAACATCATTTGTAACTTTTACCGGTTTTAAATTATAATCAAAGGCAAAAGTATAAATTGATGAAAGTAGAAATGTAAATATAATTTTTTTAAACATAGGTTTCCTTTTTAATTTATAATTAAAAATTATATTGTAATATCACTTTTAAATAAGTAATAGTAATGAGGTGTTTATTATGGATAAGAAAAAACAAATACAATTTAATCTAAATAATTTTTTATTAGCTACAAGTATAGCTTTAGATTTTGTTTCAAAAGATAGATATAAAATAAGTTTAGGTCATGCAAAGAGAGTGGCATATATTGCTTTAAATATTGGAATAAAAATGAATTTAAGCTCAGAAGAATTAAGTGATTTATGCTCTTATTCTTTAGTTTCTTCTCTTGCTTTAAATCAAAGTACTAATGATAAAGAGTTTTGTGAAATTTCCCAAGAGTGTATAAAAGATTTCCCATTCTTAATAAAAAAAGAAAATGTTTTGAAATATCAAAAAGAAAAATTTGATGGTAGTGGAATATTTGCTTTAAAAGGTGATGAAATACCTGTTTTTTCACAAATAATTTTTTTAGCGAAAACTCTTGATACAATGTATGATTTCGGAAAAGAAAATATTAAAAATAGATTTGACGCAATTGAATTTACAAAAGATAAACTTGATATGTATTTTTCAAGACAATTAATAGAAAAATTCTTTGAATGTGTTCGAGAAATAAGCTTTTGGCAAGATATGTTAAATGAGCAAGATACTTTGATGTTTATTTATTCATCTTTACATGATTTTACAAATGCAGTAGATTTTGAAGAGATTTTAAAAATTACAACAATTTTTTATAAAATTGAAAATCCTCAATCAAAATTAATAGAATTAAGTGAAATTATGTGTGAATTCTATAAGCTAGATCACAAAGATAAATTAACTTTCTTAATTACAGCTAGTTTATGTAATATTGGAAAATTAACTTTAGGAAAAGAATTATTAGAAAAAGAATTAGAACTTGATATTTATGAAGTAGAAAAAATAAAAACTTATCCATACTATACTAGAAAAATTTTACAAAATATTATTGGATTTGCCGATATTGCATCAAGTGCTTCAAAGGTTCAAGAAAGATTAGATGGTAGTGGTTATATTTGTGCATTTTTGGGAAAAGATTTAACATTTAAAGATAGATTACTTCAAAGTTTAAATGCATATAATGCACTAAGACAAAATAGAACATATAGAGAATTATTTAGTCATGATGAAGCTATTGAAATTTTAAAATTTGAAGCAAGTGAAAATAGATTTGATTTAGCAATAATTGAAGATATTGATAATGTTTTAAAAGAGAGTTAAAAAACTCTCTTTTATATTTTTATGGTTTTATAGTAGTTAATCCAAGGCTTAACCAAGATTGCATTCCACCTCTGTACCATTTCATTTTTGTTTCAGGGTATCCAATATCAGATAGATATTTCATAGATTCAGGTGATTGTCCGCACCATGCTCCATTACAAAACATTAATATTGTTTTTGCTTTTGAAAAATCATATTTCCCATCAACTTTTTTTACTCCTAATATTTCTAAATATTCTTCGAACTCATCAGGATACTGTGATTGTTTTAAATATAAATATGGAACATTAACTGCTGTTGGAATTGTTTCATGATAAAACCAATTTTCAGTTCTTGAATCAACTAACATCATAGTTTTATCATTTTTAGCTTTTTCTATAAAATCTAAAACTTCAACTTCTCCAAAAGTTTCTACTTTGTCAGAAAACTTCATAGGAGCAATTTTACCCATATATGTTACAAAAGCTCTTTTACATTCAGGTTTTACAGAATCAGCAGCTTGATGAATTCCCCCATATACAACTTTTGGGTCAAAATTTACATTTAGACACTCTTGAGGTTTTTCTCTTTTTATTACTATCTCTTTTACTTCATCTTTTGAGTTTTTATATTTAACTTCAACTCCATCACTTTGCAAATCAACTGCAAATAATGAAGATGCTAGAACAAAACTTCCAATTATTATTTTTAACATTTTTCTCTCCTTAATATTTAAAATAAACAGAATTTATTATATCACATATATTAAAAAAAGTAATAATATATAATTTTAAAAATTTCTTTTTTATAAATAATGTAAAATAACAACCTAAGTAAAAAATGGGTATAATCGCGAATATTTAAGAAAAATTATAGGATTTTTAATGAGCGAAAAATACGAACCATCACAAGTAGAAGATAAATTTTATAAAATATGGGAAGATAGAGGATATTTCGAAATAGAAGGAAATAAGTCTATTCAAGAAGCTGATGAAAATGGAAAACAAAAAACATTTTCAATCATGATGCCCCCACCAAACGTAACAGGAAGTTTACATATAGGGCATGCTTTAACATTTACATTACAAGATATTATTACTAGATATAAAAGAATGGATGGGTTTAAAACTCTTTGGCAACCAGGAACTGACCACGCAGGAATTGCAACTCAAAATGTTGTTGAAAAACAATTATTAGCAGAAGGTACAACTAAAGAAGAAATCGGACGTGAAAAATTTCTTGAGAGAGCTTGGTTACAAAAAGAAACATCTGGTGGAAACATAGTTCACCAAATGAGAAAACTAGGTGTTACTCCTGCATGGAAAAGAGAAAGATTTACGATGGATGAAGGATTAAAAGAGGCTGTAAAAGAGGCTTTTATTTCTTTATACAATGAAGATCATATCACTCAAAATAATTACATGGTAAACTGGTGTACACACGATGGTGCACTATCAGACATCGAAGTTGAACATGAAGAAATAAATGGTAAGTTTTATCATATGATTTATAAATTTGCAGATGGTAGCGGTGAACTTCAAGTTGCAACTACAAGACCTGAAACTTATTTTGGGGATACAGCTATTATGGTTCATCCTGATGATAGCAGATATAAATCAATCGTTGGAAAAGAGGTATTATTACCGCTAACTGATAGAACTATCAAAGTTATTACAGATTCTCATGTTGATATGGAATTTGGAACAGGTGTTGTAAAAGTAACTCCTGCTCATGACCAAAATGACTACGAAGTTGGGAAAAGACACGATTTAGAGTTCATCAAGGTATTTGATGAAAAAGGTATTTTAAATGAATACTGTGGAGAGTTTGCTGGACTTGAAAGACTAGAAGCTAGACCTGTTATCGTAAAAGCTTTAGAAAACGCAGGGTATATTGTAAAAATTGAAGATCACGTTCATCAAGTAGGGCATTGTTATAGATGTAAAAATATTGTTGAGCCGTTTATTTCTCAACAATGGTTTTTAAGTTCTGAAATGGCTCAAGAGTCTATTAGAAAAACTAAAGAGACTACAAAGCAAAGAGCAGCATCAGGTGAGCATAATGGAACACTATTTCACCCAGCTCATTGGATAAACTCATATACAGCTTGGATGGATGAGTTAAGACCTTGGTGTATTTCAAGACAACTTTGGTGGGGGCATAGAATTCCTGTATTTACATGTGATTCATGTAATCATCAATGGGCTGATAAAGCAGATGATCCAGAAGCTTGTCCAAAATGTGGAGGAAAACACTATACTCAAGACCCAGATGTTTTAGATACTTGGTTCTCTTCAGCTCTTTGGGCTATGTCACCATTAGGTTGGGGAAATAATGGAAAATTAAAAGAGCTTTATAACGACACTGATGAAGCAGATTTTTATCCAAATTCACTACTAATCACTGGTTTTGATATTATGTTCTTCTGGGTAGCTAGAATGATGATGATGGGAGAGCACTTTAAAAAAGAGTTACCATTTAAAGATATTTATATGCATGCATTAGTAAGAGATGAACATGGTGCTAAAATGTCAAAATCAAAAGGAAATGTAATTGACCCACTTGATATGGTAAATGAGCATAGTGCAGATATTATTAGATTTACACTTGCATACCTTTGTGTTCAAGGAAGAGATATTAAATTAGGTGCTAAAAACCTAGAGCAATTTAGAAACTTTACAAATAAACTTTATAATGCAAGTAATTTTTTACAGTTAAATGTGGATACATTCCCTGATTTAAAAGATATTGAAATCAAAACACCACTTGGTCTTTATATGCAAAGTAAATTAAGTGATGCAGTTGATGAATTAAGAACTTCATTAGAAACTTATAAATTCAATGAATCAGCATCTATTTTATATAAATTTGTATGGAATGAATTCTGTGATTGGGGAATTGAATATGCAAAAGCTTCTAAAGACTCTGTTGTAGAGCTTGGTGCAATTTTCAAAGAAACATTAAAAATGGTATCTCCATTTATGCCATTTATTTCTGATTTTTTATATCACAAATTATCAGGAACAACTTTGGAAGAGGGTGAATCTTTAATGGTTAATCCTTTCCCTAAAAATATAGCAAAAAATCAAGAAATTGAAGATATGTTTGCAATAATAGAAGAAGCAATTACAGCAATTAGAAGAGCAAAAGTTATCATAGATATGGGTAACTCAAAAATTGCAAAAGCATATATAAAAATCAATAAAAATATTGACGAGAAAACAGCAAAACCATTTATCGAAAAACTTGCAAAAGTAGAGAACCTAGAGTTTGTAACACAAAAGCAAGAAAACTCAATCACAGATGTAAGTGATAACCTAGAAGTTTATATTCCAAGAGGTGAGATTGATATGGCACCAATTATTTCTAAACTTTCAAAACAACAAGAAAAATTAGAAAAAGAGATAGCAAAACTATCAGGAATGCTTTCAAATGAAAGATTCGTAGCAAATGCACCTGCAAATGTTTTAGAAGAAAATAGAGCAGGGTTAGCCCTTGCTGAAGATAAACTAGCTAAGGTTGTGGCTGAATTGAAGTCGTTGAGTTAAGAAAAGATTTTAACTTAGATTTTTGAAAAGCCCTGTCTGTTTGATGGGGCTTTTTTTAATTCTATTAATTGCAAGTAAAAATTAATTTAAGTACAATATACTCTTAAAAAATTGTAAAATCATAAATAAAAGGAAGAAAAATGAAATATATAATAAGCATGTTCTTTATAGTGGGATTGTTTACAAATACCTTAGCAAATGAATTAACACAAGAAAAAATAAAAAGTTTTTTACTTGAATCTGATAGATTTGTATTAAGTAAAAATGTTAATAAAATAGGTGAACTTTTAGATGAAAATGTTGATATAATAATAAATGTTGATTTCAATGGTAATAAACAAAAAACAAAACTTACTAAAGGTGAATATTTAGTAAAAACAAAAGAAGGCTTTGATTCTACTCAAAATTATTCTTATAAAATATTAGATAGAAAAATTAGTATAAAAGATAACATTGCATATGTTTCTGAACAAGCGCAAGAAAAATATACTTACAATAATGAAATGATAACAGGTAGTTCAAAAGTAAATAATCAAATTAAATTAATCAACAATAAATTGAAATTTGTTAAAATAGAGGTTGTTTTAAATAATATACAAATAGATAAACTTAAATAAAGAGAGCTTTCTCTCTTTATTTTTTAGAAAAAAGTACTGATTATTTAGAGTTTTTTTTAGCTACTTTTTCTGCTTTTTTTTCTTTCATTGTTTTTGTTGGTGCTTTTTTTACAGCTTTTTGTACATCTTTACCTTTTGCCATTTTTACTCCTTTTTATAATTATAAAAGAATTATATCTTAATAAATAGTATTTGATATTTAGAAGTTAAAATAAGTTATATATAAAATTTACTTCTTATAGAAGTGAATCTATTTTTACCTTATATTCTAAATCTTTCCCTGCTAAGGGATGATTAAAATCAACTTTAACTTCATATTCATTAATCTCTTTTACAATAAATTGAATAGGTTGATCATTTTCATCTTGTGCTTGAATTTGCATTCCAATTTTCAAATCTTTAATTTCTTCAAATTGTTTCATTGGAAGTATTTGAACTCCTGCTGGATCATACTCTCCATAGGCTTCTGCTGCTGGAACTAAAATATCAGCTGCTTCTCCTGGTTTCATATTTATTATTCTTTTTTCAAGACCATGTATTACTTGACCTACACCAAATTGAAATTCAAAAGGTTTATTACTTCTACTTCCATCTACTACAACTCCATCAACTCTTACTTCAAACAATATTTTTACTGTTTGATTAATTTGTATAGGCATATTACCCCTTCATTTTGTTTTATGAACTATATAGTATTTAAAATAAAATATCAAATAATCATTTTATTCAAGATATAGATGAAGTTTTTTATTGTATACTAAATAACAATTAAATACATAAAAGGAAATTCATGAAAGTAATTATCTCTCAAATCTTTTTTTTGATTTTTTTATCTATATTTTTTCAAGCTTGTGCTTTTAATAAAGTTAGCTTAAAAAGTCTTGCACAAACAAATTCTGCATCTCAAATAGAAGAGTATAAAGCTGAAATTTTAGAATCTTTGATTACTTATAAGAACAAATTAGATTTGAGAAATCCTAATGCATTTAACAAAGATATAAAAGATGATATTATAAATGAAATATCAACAAATCAAGATTATATTCATATAGTACAAGATGGAGTTAAGTTAGAAACTTATGAAGATTATTTTTATTATGCATTTTCAGAAAAAAGTATGAATAATAGAAATGATTTATTGATACTTGGTATGTATAAACTTATCTTCAAAGCTTATGCAATGGAGAGGGAACATCAATTTGTCTCTTTTTCATATAATAAAGAAGAGATGCAAAATTTGCATAAATATTTGCAAGTTATAAGATGGAAAATTAAAACAGCAAAAAATGAAAAAGGTGAATATCTATTTAATACTTGGCAAAATAATTGGCAAATTGAATTAGAAAAAAAATATATGGGTGATTATAATATCATCAATGACCTAGAGTATATTAAATTAGAAAAAGAGAGTGTTTATGATTATTCAAATTTTTCATTTGAAATCGTACTTTCACGAATACTTATAAATGTTGAATATACATTAAAAAAAATAAATGTTGAACCTTTTGAAATAGGACTTTCGACACTAAAAAACTTTATTTTTGTACTTTAATTATAGAAAATGCCTAAGATTGTATCTTAGGGACTTTTCTTAATTTATGAGTTAGTGTAAATAGAACTGGTAAATAAATCAAATTTAAAATAGTTCCCCATGCAAGACCAAATCCCAGTGCAATAGCAATTGGTTGGAAAATAGCAGCTTCTCCACTTGGGAATAATATAAGAGTTAACATTCCCACAATTGTTGTAACCGTTGTTATAATAATAGGTCTAAATCTTTTCGTTGCACGAGCAAATATTTCTTCAATATCTTTTGCTTTTTTTAAGTAAGTCATCATAATAATTCCATCATTTATAACAACTCCGGCAAGTCCTAAGGCTCCAATCATTGAAGGCATTGAAAGATTTAATCCCATAACTTGATGTCCTATTAAAACACCTAAAATAGAAAAAGGAATAACACTCATTACGATAAATGTTTCTCTAAATGAATTAAATAGATAAAGCATAGAAAGCATAATTAGTACTAAAGCAAGACCAGTTGCAAGCAACATATCTCTTTTTAATTCTGCATTCTTTTCTGCTTCACCCTTAAATACAAGTTTGATTCCACTTTTTTCTATTTCATCCAATAAAGGTTTTATTTTATTAATTACTTCACTAGCTGTTATAACATCTGGATTTACATTTGCAAAAACGTAAAAATTTTTAATACCTTCATCTTTCAAAAGTTGCTCAAATGCTTTTAAAGTAGTCAATTCTACAACTTCGTATAATGTTACAAAAGAGCCACCTTCAACAGGTATTTTTGTATTTTTAAAGCTTTCATAATCATCTTTATTTTCAGATTGAATTTTTATATCTAACATTTCTTTTTCATCAAATGAAACAGCTTTTTTCTTCAATAAATATAAATTTGATAAATAATTTCCTATAAAAGATTCTGTGAGACCTAATTGTTCTCCATATGAATTAACTTTTATTTTGATTTCATCAATTCCAAATTTTAAAGAGTTTGATGCTGATTTTATACCTGGTATTTGTTTTAGTTCTTTATCTATTTTTTCAACAGCAGCTATTGCTTTTTGATTATCAGGTGTAACAATTCCAATTTTAATATCTGCTTTTACAGGTCCTACTTTTCGCTCTAATACTTCTATCTCTTCTAAGTTAAATTTATTTTTATAATCATTTTTAATTATAAATTCTTTTAATTTTGTTGATATCTCATCAGAAGTTATTTCTCTTGTTCTTCCTTCTTCATCATATTCAAGACTCAAATTTGGTGTTACATATTTATCTAAGATATTCATAGCTTTTAGCTTTTGAAGCTCAACTGTCATATACATAGCGTATGGAAAGTTTTCTGTATTGTCCCCAACATCTTTTCTATAGCCTGCTATTGAGTTTATATTTCTAATATAAAACTCATCACTATGTTTCATTAAATCAGCTTCAATAGCACTTACTATTTTAAAGGATTCTTCAAGTGTAGTATTTGCATTTGCTTTAAGTGTAACTTTTACATCACTTCCATCAAATTTTGGAAACATTTGGAACTTTGAATTACTTATGAATTCAAAAGTTAAAAAAGGTACGATTATTATAAATATAATTATAAAAGTTTTTTTCCAATTCATAAAAAAATGAATAATCTTATTGTAAATAGCATTTGCTTTTTCCCAAGAAGTTGCCTTTGAACCACTTTTTAAAACATGAGCTGCATGAATTGGAAGAAAAACAAATGATTCTATCAATGAAGCAATAACAAGTGCACTAAGTGCTATTGGAATTAGCTTCATAACTTCTCCCATAGTTCCACTTATTAATAAGATTGGTAAAAAAGAAAAAAGTGTAGTTAAAGATGCAACAGTAACTGGCTTTATCATCTCTTTAGCACCCATAATAGCAGACTCTTTTGGAGTATAGCCTTCTTCTATATGTTGTTGTATATTTTCACTTACAACAATCGCATCATCAACAACAATTCCAATTGCGATTAAAACCCCAACTAGAGAAATCATATTAATTGTATATCCAGAGAAATAGAAATAAACAGCTGCAATTACAAATGAAGTTGGAATTCCAAGAGCTATAATAAAAGACATTCTTCCATTTATTAATAATGCAACTAAAATTGTAATTAAAATAATTCCTAGCATAATATTTGAAGATACAACACTTAACCTATCAATAATTCTTTCACTATTGTCATCGGCAATTGAAATATTTATATCAGGATTATTTTTTTGAATATTAGGTAATATTTTTTTTATGTCTTTAACAATATTTATAGCATCACCTGTTTCTGCTTGTACAATTTCAAGGGATAGTGCATTTTCACCATTAAAAGAATATAAGGTAGACGAGTCTTCATATTTTTTTGAAATAGTTGCTATATCTCTAACATAAACAGTTTTATTAGAAATTTTTATTAAAGTATTTCCAAAATCTTCAGCATTTTTTGCACCATTATATGTAGAAATGTAGTAGTGCTTTTTTGGATCTTCAATTTTTCCAATAGGAAAAATATATGATAAGTTTCCAATTACTGCAAATACATCACTTTTATTTAAATTTAATGCATCAATCTTTCTTTCATCAAGTAATACTTCAAAGTATTTATCAGAATCGCCAAAAACTGTAATTTCATTTATTCCATTTATTGTAAGAAGTTTACTTTTTAAATCATCAGCAAAAGGTTTTAAATCATCAATAGATATTTTTTTCGATGTGATTGAAATATCAGCTAAAGATCTAGTTCTATCAAGAGTATTTACAGAAGGTTCATCCATATCAGAAGGAAGGTTTGATTTTATTAGAGTTATTGCGTCTTTAATTTTGTCAGCTTCTTGATATTTGTTTTTTCCTTTTTTAAGCTCAAGAACAATAGTAAATTTACCAGGACTTACTATTGTAGACATACTATCAATTGAATCAATATTTTTAATATTATCTTCAATTTCAGTAACTGCCATTTTATCAAGAATATCAACACTTGCTCCACTATAAGAGCCTTTAATCGAAATCATATCAAGTTCAAAACTTGGAAAGATTTCTTTTGGAGTTTTTGAATAAGACCAAAGTCCTATAGCAAAAACTAAAAAAAATAAAGTATAGTTCATACGAGAGTTTTCAACAAAAAATCTCAAAATTTTTTCAAACATTATTACCCTTTAATTTAAAGGAGTATTATAATTTATAATTATTAATAAAATATTAATATTTTATCATTACATGTTATAAAACAATGATTTTAGCTATTTTTCTTTATTTAAAATCTGTTATAATTAAAACAAAAAGGATTTTTATGAAACGATTAAAAGGCTTATTTTTATCGATTTTATTTTTAAGTACAATTGTTTATGCCGATTCAAAAAATGAACTTCTTTTTTATGTTGGAATTACTATGGTTAAACCTGTAAAAGAGTTAGCGAAGAATTTCGAAGAAGTAAATAACTGTACTATAAAAATTCTACAAGGTGGAAGCCAAGATTTGTATGATAGTGCAAAATCAAGTCAAGTTGGGGATCTTTATCTTCCTGGTTCTTCATCTTATAGAGATAAATTCATAAAAGAAGGATTATTACTAGATGGTAAATTTGTGGGTTATAACAAATTGTCTTTAGTGGTAAAAAAAGGGAATCCAAAAAATGTTAAGGCATCTTTAGAAGAATTAACAAATGAAAATTTAAATGTAGTTTTAGGAAATGAACAAAGTGGAAGTGTTGGACTTGCTAGTAAAAAAGTTTTAACTAAATTTGGATTATATGAAAAAGCTGTGTCAAATGCTATTTTTTTAGTTCCTGATTCACGAAATTTGATAAATGCCATAAAAAATGGAAATGCAGATTTGATTTTAAATTGGCATGCAACAACTTTTTGGGATAATAACAAAGATATAGTAGAAGCAATAGTTCTAGATGATGAGTCTTCGCAAAAGTCAAAACTTGTGTTTAATCTTTTAAGTAGTTCTCAAAATAAAGAGTTAAGTAGAAAATTTATGGATTATGCTTCATCTGCTGAAGGTAGAGAAGTATTTAAAAAATATGGTTTTCTTGATGATGAAGATATAAAAAATTTTGATAAAGTAGTATTCTAAATGTTTAGGAAAAATGCAATTTTTAAAGCTTTATTAGCTTTGTTATTTGCTTTTACTATTGGATATATTGGAATACTTGTAATTCATAATGTATTTTCTAAGATACTTACAGATCTAGATAATAGTGTGAAAAACGAGTATTCTAGATATAAAATTGGTGAATATATTTTAAAAGAAATAAGTTTAATAGAAGCTAATTTCTACAAAATGGGAATTACAACAAAAACTAGAGCTTTAAAAAATATTGAAAGTGAAATCCATGATGAAATTCAAAATATCTTAAATGCAATTGAAGTTTTACAAAATGGTGGAGTTTTAAAAAGTCAAATTAAATTAAATTTAGTAGAAGCTACAATATCAAGTGATGAGATATATTTTCAAGTTGATGATAAAAAATATGTTTTTGAAGCAATAGATTTAATTCCTAAATTGGACGAGTTAAAAGAAAAAATCATTAGTATGGAAGAAATAGTTAAAGTAAAAAATTCAATTATAGAGTCTTCAAATGAAGAGTTTATTAAAGATAATATTTTTAAAGTAGAACTTTTTTTCAAACAAATACCAAGTTTATTTATAAGAATGAAAGAAAACAGCAATAGACTATTATACGATAGTAAGAAAAATATTTCTGTATTAGAAAAAAATATAAAAAATGAAAAAGAGTATTATAAAAATTTAGAGAATATATTTACATATTTTATTATAGTAGTTATTCTTTTACTTGGATTTTTAGTTATTAAACAAATTGTTAAAAAAAATAAAGAGTTAGAAGATATAACTTTAAAAGCTAAAGAATCAGAAGAGGATGCTTTAAAAGCGAATGAAACAAAGTCTCAATTTTTAGCAAATATGAGTCATGAAATAAGAACACCATTAAATGCAATTATAGGTTTTTCAGATATCTTATCAAACTCTGATTTACAATTAGAACATAGAGAAAAAGCAAAAATTATCTCAAAAAGCGCTAAGGCTTTATTAAATATTATTAATGATATTTTAGATATTTCAAAAGTTGAAAGTGGAAAATATGAAATCTCTAAATCTAATTTCGATTTAAAAAATTTATTAGATCAAATAGTTCAATTATATGCTGTGAATACAAAAGAAAAAAATATTAGATTTTTATATACTTTAGATGAAAGTATTCCAAATTTTGTTTTTAGTGATGAAACGAGATTAAAACAAGTTCTTTCAAATATTATAAGTAATGCTATTAAATTTACACCTGAAAAGGGTAAGGTTTCATTTGATGTAAAACTTTTAAATTTGAATGAAAATACAGCTAGTGTTAGATTTTCTGTTAAAGATGAAGGAATCGGAATTTCAATTGAAAATCAAAAAAATATATTTGAACCTTTTTCTCAAGCAGATGGATCAATTTCAAGAAAATATGGTGGAACTGGTTTAGGGCTTGCAATTAGTTTAAATATTATTAAAATGTTAGGTTCTGAAATTAAATTAATTAGTAAAGAGCATGAAGGAAGTCTGTTTTATTTTGATTTAGATTTAGTAGTTCAAGACATAAGTATTGTAGATGTCAATAAATTAAAATATGATTTTGCTATTTGTAATATTATGGAAGATACAGAAAATATTAGAAATCATTTAATAAATACAGTTAAATACTTTGGAAGAATTCATCAAGGGGATGAAGATATTGAAAGTTGCAAAAAAATGGATTTAATCTTTTGTTTTGGCGATCCTCAGCTTTATGAAAAACTTTCAAGAAGAAAAGCTAAGTTTAAATGTCCGGTTGTTTATGTGGGAAATCTAGAGAAAATAAATAATGATAATAAAATGAAGCATTTAATGGATTATTTTTTAGATGTACCTATTTATGGTTCAAAAATTTTTAATATTATTGCAGAATCAAAACTAATAGAAAAAGATGCTCAAAAAATTGAAAATAAAATTGAATCAAAAGAGAGTTTTTCGGCAAAAGTTTTAGTTGCTGAAGATAACCCAAATAATCAGCTATTAATAAAAATTATTTTACAAAAATTAGGTTTGAATGTTACAATAGTTGAAAATGGTCAACTGGCTGTTGATGAATATCAAAAAGAAGAATTTGATTTAGTATTTTTAGATATTAATATGCCTATTATGGATGGCTTAACAGCATTAATGCATATAAGAGCATATGAAAAAGAGATTGGTAAATATACTCCTATTATTGCATTAACTGCTAATTCAATAAATGGGGATAGAGAAAAGTATATAGATGAGGGAATGGATAATTATTTGAGTAAACCATTTGATCGAAATCAGCTAATAGCTCTTTTAAATTTATATATAAATAAGAAGAGGGAACATTAATAAATTCAAAGAGATTTCTCTTTGAATTTTTATCTACTTGCCCCATAAACCTTCAATTCTTTTATAGTTTCTAAATCTTCATCTTCTTGCACATTTTCAGCAAATAGTTTAATGTTAAGAAGATGTGTTAAATCTACAATAGCCTCTATAAAACTTTGTTTTGAAGAATCATTTGTAATATTGTTTGTATATTCTCTTGCAAGTCTGATATAATCAAGATTGAAATCTTTTATATTATTTAAAGGTATAAATTTACTTTCAAATCTTTTTATAATAATTTTTGCTCCGTGTTCATGCATTTCATCTGCAAAAAATTTGAACTTATCAACATCTTTTGCAACAGCATAAGCAGTAACTGAAAATACTAATTGTTTAGCAATTGATTTATGTTCATCAATAGTTTTTTCTAACCATAAAATAAATCCTGTATTTGAAATAGATTCAATAGATAAATTTATAGAGATATCATGACTTATTTTATTAATCAAAATATTGTTTATTACTTTTGTAATGATTTTTTTATCAAAATCAATAATTTTTCCATATCTTTCTGCAATTGATACAAAAGTACCAATAGGTATATCTAAATTTTCTTTATCTTTTATACTAGCGAATGCTTCTTGCATTACTATCTCGTTTGATGAGTCTTTTAAACTTGTTGCATTACCTATATATTTTAAGTTGAATTTTGAATTATCAACTATATCAAATATTAACTCTTTCCACTCTTCCATATCTCTTGCTGATGTTGCATCTTTAGCAATAAATATTTCATTTGGACCTATGAGCGTTGCTTTTTCATAAGCTTCATTTGCCGCTTGTAAAATTTGAGGTATTGTTCCTATTTGGTTGAATGGAGTTGATCCTATATGCACTATATCTTTTTTGATATATTCACTTGCTAGTTCTTCAAATTTTTTTTGTAATATTAATGAATATTCTTTTGCATCTTTTTCATTGAAATCTTTAGCAATAACTGCAAATTCAGAACCAAAAAATCTATAAGCAGTTAGTTTAGAGTTTTCATTTAATTTTGTAG
Source organism: Arcobacter sp. s6 (assembly GCF_040884245.1). Lineage (NCBI taxonomy): Bacteria > Pseudomonadati > Campylobacterota > Epsilonproteobacteria > Campylobacterales > Arcobacteraceae > Arcobacter > Arcobacter sp. s6. The sequence continues at coordinate 105,952 of NZ_JBEVTN010000006.1, forward strand.
AAGATAAAACTAATGCAAATTTTTTTATAAAACCATTAATTTCTTTATTAGTATGATTTTTTGCAAAATTTGCTAATTCATATATTTTTATAATAAACACATAACCTGTATTTTTTTGAATAAACATATCTTTCATATCTGTTTCAAAATTTTGTCTTAAATCAAGTTGTGTTAATTCATCACGAGATAGTTTTTTAGTAAGATTTTCTAAATTTGTATTTAGTTTCTCAATAATTGCTTCTATTTTTCTAGACATATCATTCATTGCAAGTGCAACAGTTTTTATTTCAGTTGTCCAAGGAAGTTCTTCTATTGTTTCAAATTTACCAACGGCAATACTATTTGCAAGTTTTTCAATTTTTTTAAGAGGTTTTAATAGATACTGAACAAAAATAAATAAAATCATCATAGATATTACAAAAGCTATTAGTGCATAAATACTTGCACTTTTTGCTTGATCATAAAGTTTAGCGTAAGCATCTCCTGCATTTGCACTTACATAAATAATTGCAGTAGTTTGCCAACCATCACTTATTTCACTTGATTGTTCTTCTAGGTGAATTGGAATTATATTTATAAACCAGTTTGGAATATAATCAAATTTCTCATCTCTACTAACTTGAACTAAAGTTTTATCTACATTAAGAATAGCACTTGTATTTACTATTCTTCCATTTTCATTTGTAGCAGTAAAATTAAAAGTTACATTTTTGACATGTTTATATGAATCATTTGCTATGAAGTCATAGGTCTTTTGATTTTGTTCATTTACTAGATTATTTTTATTATCTTTCGTATTCCCATTTTCTAAGGCAAGTAACTCTTTTTCTAAATCATTAGTTCCAATTACCTCTATTTTTCCTATTCTTTCATCAATTAAAACATTTGATACTTTCCAGTTTGATGTATCTAAATCTTTGGATGCTCTTATTAAATCATTATCTTGGATATTAAAAAAAGAGTTTTCAAGCCTAATCTCTTTATAAAAACCTCTATTTGCAATGGCATTTATAATAGATCCAATTTCAGGATCATACTTATCTTTTAGTAAAGTTTTAAGACTCATACCCAAAGAAGTTGCAGTATCTTGGGCTTTTGTTATAGACTCAATTTCTAAATACTCTTTAGTATTTTTTACACTAATAATAAAATTACCTGTAAAAATCATAAGAAATATTATTGATATGATTATATATAGTTGTTTAGATAAAGACATTTTTTTTCCTTTTTAAAATCTATCTATTAAGCTCTTCCAAGATTTAAGATTATTATCTCCTACTCTTGTATCACCTTTTGTTTTTGCTTGCCATAAACCAGATGCGTTAAAACTGTAAACAGGTTTTAAGTCATCTCTTTTTGATGCTAATTCTAATTTTCTATTAATATTATCTAGAATAACAGGTTCTGCCCCTGTTTTGTGATAATAAGTTAAAACCATATGAGCTTGCTCAAATCTACTATTCGCTTTTTTGTAAATAACATATGTAATTCTTAACTTATCATCAGGAATTCCTAACTTTATTAAAGAAAAATATTTTGCAATTGCATAATCTTCACAATCTCCAGCCCCTGTACCCATAAACTCAAAAGGTGTAGCCCAGTAATCTTTTTGCTTCCAATGAGCAGCATCTGTTTTGTATGTAATTTGGTTAAAAAAGTCATTTACATTTTTGATTTTATTTAGAAGGGATTCATTTTTAGATGATTCTAGCATCGCATCCCAAGCTTCAACTCTAGTTTTACCACTAGAACCGTATTTCTTTGATATTGAGTTTAATTGTGAGTCACTGATATTTACATTTTTTGAGGCACTAAGAAAAAGGGAAGAAAAGGAGATAAGTGTGAAAGATATTATTAATATTTTTTTCAACTTATTTCCTCCTTTTTTAGCAATATTATAGCTAATTATTATTGAAAGTAAAAGTTATCTTAGAAGCGCTTTAATTTCTTCTTCTGTAATTTTTTCATTATCATATTTAATTGCGATTACATTTTCAGTATTATTTATATACCATTCATCAATAGCATCATTAGTTAAATTTTTACTATTTTCTAAATGAAATTCATTAAGTGATAGATATGCAAATTTTTTCTTAGCAGGATTTGCCATAGTGATTATTAATACAGCCCATAAAGCACAGATGATTGCAATAACAATAACTAAAGTAGTTAAACTAACACTTTGATAGAAAATACCACCAAGCATTCCACCTAAAAAAGTTCCTAAATAACCAGCTGAATTAAAGATTCCTAAAACTAAACCTCTTTGATGAACTTTTGCAAATTTTGAAGCAAGTGATTGCATAATTGGTTCATGCATATTAAATCCAATAAAGAATATAACAACACCAATTACAAATATAGTTGCATTTGGACTAAATCCAATAATTAGGTATGAAAGTGCAAAAAATATAATTCCGATAATTAAGATTTCTCTAAATTTACCTTTTTTTTCTGCAATAATAGCAGCAGGTGCCATAGCAATAAATCCAAACACCATTGCAGGCATATAAACTTGCCATAAATCTGATAATTGCCATCCGTAAGTTTTTGTTAAAACAATAGGAATAATCATAAATGCAAATGTCATTAAACCTTTTTGTAAAAAGTTTGTTATATTCATTTTTATTAAATTAATATTTCCTAACACAGCACCAATCTCAACTTTTTTATTATAAGTATGAGTTATATGTGGTGGATTTGGAACCATTTTTAATAAAACAAAAATTGAACCAAGGGCTATAAACATAGTGATGTAAAATAGAGTATGAACACCAAATGCTGAACCAAGTGTTGGTCCTGCTGCCATTGATGCTGCAAATGCAACACCAATAAACATACCCATTGTTGCCATTGCTTTTGCTCTTTGTTCTTCTTTTACTAAGTCACTAATAGTTGCAGTTACAACAGCTCCAATAGCTCCTGCACCTTGTAAAAGCCTACCAAATAATAAAGAGTAAATATCTGAAGAAATAGCGCAAATAAAAGAACCAACTGCAAAAAGAATTAATCCAATTACAATAGTTCCTTTTCTACCTAATTTATCACTAATCATTCCAAATGGAACTTGAAAAATCATTTGAGTCAATGCATAACCACCAATTACAATACCAACTAAAGTTGGAGTTGAGCCTTCTAAATTCATAGCATATACTGATATTACTGGTAAAACTAAAAATAGACCGAAAAATCTTAGAGCGATAATCAAACTAAGAGGTAAAACTGATTTAATCATATATAATCCTAAACATAATATAATTTGTCGTGATTATAGTTAATTATAGTTAATAGTAGGTTGAAAGGAATAAAAAGTGAAGATTATACTAGCTTCAGGGAATAAAGGGAAAATTGCTGAGTTTGAAAAACTTATGCCAAATGATGAAGTCATAGCATTTAGTGAAATTTTAGGAAAATTTGAAATAATTGAAGATAAAGATAGTTTCAAAGGTAATGCTATTAAAAAAGCTCAAACAATATATAATGAACTTATAAAAATAGGGCAAAATGATATTGTTGTAATTTCAGATGATTCAGGAATTACAGTTCCAGCACTAAATAATGAACCAGGAATTTACTCAGCAAGATATGCAGGTGAGGGTTCAACTGATAAACAAAATAATGCAAAATTAATAGAAAACTTAAATAAAAATAATTTAGAAAAAACATCAGCTTTTTATACAGCGTGTATTGCAATAGTTTATAAAGGTGAAGTTTATACAGTTCATGGTTGGATGCATGGAAATGTTATAAATAAAGAATTAGGTGAGGGTGGTTTTGGATATGATCCTATGTTTATAGCAAATGGTTTTGATAAAACATTAGGTGAACTAGGATATGAAACTAAAAAAGAGTTTTCTCACAGAACAAAAGCCTTAAATCTTGCTAAAAAAGTATTGGATATTATTCTTTAATAATTTGTTCATAAAGTGAAATATCATAATCTTTTGCTTTTACCAAAATATTAATAATAAAAATAGAGTCTTTTTGCTCTATTTTTGCAATAATATTAAAAAAATCATCTTTTATTTCTAAACTTGTAATATCTTTTAAATCTGAATCAATAATATATTTTTTGAAAAATTCCAAGTGATTTTTCCCTTGAATATATAAATATTGATTTGATAAATTTGAACTTCGAAGAGCTTTTGTTTCTAAAATAGAAATAGCTAAAAATGAAAAGAGAGTTATTAAAATTATACTTATAAAAAGTGTATAAGATTTTTTCATTTTTTAAATTCCCATAATTGTTTTATTTTATCATCATAGTTTATATTTATTTTTATAATAGTACCTGCATTATTTAATGAAAATTCTTTTACTTTTTCTAATAATAATGAACCTTTAAAATATAAATTTTCATTTGAATAATTTATTAAATCCAATTCATTTTTATGCTTTTCAAAAAATATCTTTGTTGATAAGATATTTATTTTTGCTATTTCTATATTTTGATTGTATTTATTGTCTAAGATTAGTTCTTTTGTTAAAAAGCTTGAATATATTATTACAATGCTTGATATAACAAGGGTTAAAATGACTTCAAGAAGAGAAAAACTATTTTTCATATTTATAGATTTTTATATCTTCATTTTCAAATTGATATTTTGAAACATTAATATTTTCAATATTTATATTATTTTTAACAATTTGAATTGAAGTAGATGTTTTTGAAAAATCACTGTAGTTTTGTGTGTTAAATTTATTTTCTAAATTGTTTAACAACATAAAATTATTGTGATTTTTTTCATCATAATAAGAGGAGTTTAAAAATCCACTTACTACGATTGCTAATAAAGTAATACTAATTAATGTTTCAACTAGGGTAAAACTATTTTTTACCAAGTTCAATCGCTTTATTATACGCACCTTCAACTGCTTTTATCATAGCATCTCTAACACCTGCTTCTTCAAGTTTTGCATAACCAGCAGCTGTTGTTCCTCCTGGACTCATAACAGAATCTTTTATAATAGCAGGATGCGTATGTTTTAGTAAAGATGCCGTTCCTGAAAATAATCCTTGAACTAATTGAGTACTGATATGTCTTTCAAGTCCAGCTTTAACAGCACCATCAGCTAAAGCTTCCGCTATTAATGCTAAATAAGCAGGTCCACTTCCAGCGATTGCAGTTGCAATATCCAGTTGATTTTCAGTATTTACCCAAATAGCTTGTCCAATACTTGAAAAAATTTCCATAGCAACTATTTTTGCTTCATTATCACCTGTAATTGTAGTAGTTGAATTTTGAACAGATGCTGCAATATTTGGCATAGTTCTAATATAGTGTTTAGCTTTTATTTGTTTTTTTAGTGTTTCTAATTTTGTTCCAGCTAAGATTGATAATAATAAATTTGCATTTCCAGTAAGTCTTGCTGATACACTTTGTAAAGCATAAGGTTTAACACAAAATAAAACATTTTTTCCACTTATGTCTTCACGATCTTCTAATACTTTTATAGTAATAGATGGCATTTTCTCTTGAATATTTTTTAGTTTTTCAATATCTCTACCAATGATTTCAATCTCATGATTTTTAAGAAGACCCCTTGCTAATGACTGAGCCATAATTCCATTACCAATTAATGTAAGTTTCATTATATTACCTTTTTAGTTATTTGGATTAATTATAGCAGATAATTCCTAAGCTACTATTAGATAGAATATCACTTTTATGAGAAAGGATATTGAAATGATAAAAAGCTTTAGGTTGAAAAATATATTATTAATAGCTTGCGCAGCGTTTGTATTTACTGCTTGTTCTTCTAAATCAGAAGAAGAATATAACAAACCAGCAGTTTATTGGTATAACAAAATGATGAAACAAATAGCATCAAATGATTTAGATGAAGCGGATGATACGTACACATCTTTAGAAAGTGAACATAGAAATTCACCTTTTATTCCAAGTGCTATGTTAATTTTAATTAATGCTCATATTGATGAAGAAGAGTATGCCCTTGCAAACTTCTATTTAGATGAATATATTAAAAGATTTAGTTTAAGTAAAGATATAGACTATGCAAGATACTTAAAAATAAAAGCAAACTTTTTAGGTTTTAAATATCAATTTAGGGATCAACAATTAATTGATGATACTTTAGTGCAAATTCAAGATTTTAAAGTTAAATATTCAACTTCACCATATATGCCTTTAGTTGATACAATTAATGCAAGATTAGAAATGGCAAAAGCATCTATAAATAGAGAAATAGCTGATCTTTATAAAAGAAAAGATAAAGAGTTAGCTGTTGCATTTTATGAGCAAAAAGTAAAAGAATCTTGGATTGAACCAAGTGAAATTGAACCTGTAAGCGTACCATTTTATAGATCAATTTTCGAATAAATATATTTAATAAATATGAACAATTTTTAGGAGTTAATTAAATGGAATTAGAAAATTATGATGAATTTCCACAAACTATACCTTTAATAATAGAAGATGATATATTTTTATATCCTTTTATGATTGCTCCTCTTTTTTTAAGTAATGAGCAAAATATTAAAGCCGTTGAATATGCAATTGAACATAATAAATTAGTTGTAGTTGCAGTTTCAAAACATGGAAAAGAAGGGAAAAGAGAGCACAATTCTTTCTTTGATGTTGGTGTTGTTGGAAATATTATGAGAAAAGTATCTTTACCAGATGGTAAAATAAAAGTACTTTTTCAAGGATTAGTAAAAGGAAAAATTTCAGATTTTTCTGATGATAATTCTTTATTTGCACATGTAGATATTTTAAGAAATGAAGAGTCAAATGAGCAAAGTATAAAATCTGTTATTGAAGTATTGATAGAAAATGTAAAAAAATTATCAAGATTAAATATCAAATTTCCTGCAGATTTAGTAAAAACAATTGAAGAAAATGATGATGCAACAAGAATTGCTGATTTAATTTCATCTGTTTTAAAAGTAAAAAAAGAAGAAGCATATAAACTTTTTTCTCAAGCAAATGTAGAACAAAGATTACTTGATATTATTGAAGTTATCAAAAAAGAGATTGAATCTTTTAAAATTCAAAAAGAAATTACTCAAAAAGTAAACTCTAAAATAGAAAAAACACATAAAGACTACTTTTTAAAAGAGCAAATTAAAGCTATTCAAAAAGAACTTGGTAGTGATACTAAAAAAGATGAAGAGATTAAATCTTACAAAAAAAGATTAAAAGCTAAAAAAGATTTTATGCCAAAAGAGGCTTATAAAGAGACTAAAAAACAAGTTGAAAAATTAAGCCGAATGAATCCTGATTCTCCTGATGCAAATCTTCTTCAAACTTATGTTGAGCAAGTTTTAGATATACCTTTTGGTGAATATGCAAATGAAAAAATTTCTGTAAAAAATGTTGAAGATCAGTTAAATAAGGATCATTACTCACTTGAAAAAGCTAAAGAGAGAATATCTGAGTATTTTGCTGTTAAACAACTTTTAGAACAAAGAAATATCGAAGATCTAAAATCAAAAGGTACAGTTTTATGTTTTGTAGGACCTCCAGGTGTTGGTAAAACTTCACTTGCAAACTCTATTTCAAAAGCATTACAAAGACCACTTATAAGAGTTGCACTTGGTGGAATGGAAGATGTAAATGAGTTAAGAGGACATAGAAGAACATATGTAGGAGCAATGCCAGGACGTCTTATAAAAGGTCTTATTGATGCAAAGAAAATGAACCCAGTAATGGTTTTAGATGAAATTGATAAACTAGGAGCAAATCACAGAGGTGATCCAACTGCTGTTATGTTAGAAATTTTAGATCCTGAGCAAAATCATGAGTTTAGAGATTTATATTTAAATTTCCCAGTTGATTTATCTCAAGTTATTTTTGTATCAACTGCAAATGATGCTAGAAGAATTCCAGCACCTCTTAGAGATAGAATGGAATTTATTGAAATTTCTTCATATACTCCAAATGAAAAATATCATATTGCAAAAGATTATTTAATTCCTCAAGAGTTAGAAAAACATGGTCTTAAAAAAACAGAGGTTTCTTTAAATAAAGCAACTATTGAATTAATTATTGCTAAATATACAAGAGAAGCGGGAGTTAGAAATTTAAGAAGAGTTTTCTCAAAAATATTTAGAAAATGTGTAAAACAGATATTAAATGATGAAACTTTAACAAAAGTTATTATTAATACAAAAAATATAAAATCATTTTTAGATAATCCAATCTTTGAAATAGACCCAGCTGATAAAAAAGATTTTGTAGGAATTGCAAATGGTCTTGCATGGACATCAGTTGGTGGAGATGTTCTTAAAATAGAAGCTATTAAGTTAAAAGGAAAAGGTAGTTTAACTGTTACTGGGAACTTAGGTGAAGTTATGAAAGAATCTTCAAGAATTTCTTATTCTGTTGTAAAAGTACTTATTGATAAGGGTGTTTTATTAATTGAGAATGAAATTATTCCAAAATCATCAAAAGAGCTTGAAGAAAAAACTATAGTAGATCCAAGTGAAATATACAAGAGATTTGATATTCATTTACATATTCCAGAGGGTGCAACTCCAAAAGATGGCCCAAGTGCAGGTATTACAATGGCTTTAACTATTGCTTCAATTTTAAGTGAGAAAGCAATAAAAGCAGATGTTGCAATGACAGGAGAGCTTACACTTTCGGGAAAAGTTTTACCAATTGGTGGATTAAAAGAAAAACTAATTGCAGCTTATAAAGCTAAAATGAAAAAAGCATTAGTTCCTAGAAAAAATTACGAGAGAGATTTAGATGATATCCCTCAAGAAGTAAAAGATGCTATGGAAATAAAACCTGTTGATGTTATAGAAGATGTTTTAAAAGAAGCATTGGTTTTATGATATGAAAAAAAGTTCACGACAAGAGAGTATAATTGTAAATAATTTTTTTACATTAGCCTCTATCGTGATTATTGCAATAACCATTGTTTTATATTCAAAATATATTTCAAACGATGATTATAAAAACGATGATTTAAAAGAAAAAGTAATTCCTCTTTCATGCGAAAAAGAAGTATTCTCAACTTCAAAAATATATAATCAAAAACTCTTAAATGAATCCCAAAAAGCTTTAGATAGAGGTTTTTACAGATTAAATGGACAATATAAAAAATCAACACATTCAGATTCTATTATAGAAGATTTTATCTCTTTATTTGAAGTAGATAATTTTTATATTAAAGCAATAGAAAAAGAAGAAAAAAATAATATAAATAAGTTTTTACAAATTGATTATGAAATAATAGAAAATGATAAAAAAGATCCAAATAAAAAACAAAAAGATTGTAAGTTTTGTTCAGGGAGTATTCTTACTACTTTTAAAGCAGAACAAAAAGATATTTTTAAATTTTATATAGATTTTAATTTATATGATAAAAATGAAATTGAGAAAAGAATAGATTGTACAATAAAGGCGTATAGAAACAATGTTAAAAAACTTTAGTAGAAAAGATTTCACAGCAACAAATATACTTATAGTTATTACTGTAATTATGTATATTATTCAAATAAATATACCTCAAGGTGGCTTATTATTTGGTTTAAATTTATATTTTTTAATATATGATTTTTGGTGGCAGCCACTTTCATCTATGTTTGCACATGGGGGAATTGCTCACTTGGGTATGAATATGTTTGTACTTTGGCAATTTGGAAATCTAATTGAAAGAGGAAGAGGAAAAAAAGAGATTATTTTCCTTTATTTAATTACAGGAATTATCACATCACTTTTATCTTTTGCTTATATATTTTATTTAGATAATAGTGTAAATCTAGTAGGTGCATCAGGAGCTATTTGTGCACTTCTAGGATATGTTGCTTACTATGATAAAGCCCAAAGAAGCGGAATCATAACTTGGGTTTTACTAATCTCAGTAGCACCTTTAATAATAGGACTTCCAATCGCTTGGTATGCTCACTTTATTGGTCTAGGTATTGGCTTTTTATATGCAATTATTAGAAGATAAAACTAGTTATTTACAAAATAAGTAACAATACTCATAACAAATATAACAATAGCCATTCCTATAAAAACATCTTTTAGGCTTACTGTTGGATTTAAAATTCCACAGTATGGGCATTGTCTTTTTTTTGCTTCAATTTCATTTTTACAATTTTTACAAGTAGCTATGATTTATCCTTTTGGAATTTCTTGAAATAGTATCATATTTTAGGCTTTTAAACAATCAAAAATGATAAGATAAGTTTAAATAAAAAAAGGAAATAAAAATGGAAGAAATATATATTCAATGCCCATATTGTTTACAAGCGATATCAATTCCTTTAGATACAGGAGTTTATGAGCCAACTGAAGTTGTGGAAGATTGTGAAGTATGCTGTAGGCCTATAGAAGTTTCATACATCGTTGAAGATGGTGAAATAAAGACTTATTCATATAATAAAATAGAAGGGAATGAATTTTAATATGCAAGAAATAAAGTCAATTTTATTCGTATGTTTAGGAAATATTTGCAGATCACCACTTGCCGAAGGGATTGCAAAGCAATATATAAAAAAGAAGAATATTAATATTGAAATCCAAAGTGCAGGAACAGGTTCTTGGCATATAGGTGATGCCCCTTGTGAAAATTCAATAAAAGTTGCATATCAAAATGGAATAGATATTTCAAAACAACAAGCACAACAAGTGAAGAAAAATCATTTTAAAACATTCGATTTAGTTATAGGACTTGATGATAGTAATATTTCAAATTTAAAAAATCTAGGATGTAAAAATCCACTAAAATTAGGTGATTTTGGATTTGATGGAGCTGATGTTCCTGACCCTTATTTTTTTGATGGTTTTGAAGGATTTGATAAAGTTTTTGAAATGATTGATATTTGTGTTAGAAATTTAATAGATGAAAAGCTTAAATATAATGTATAATTATAAATAATAAATGAATTAGAAGTATAATTATAAAAATAGTGAAAAAGGAGCTTTATGTTAAATAAAAAATATTTTATTTATAAAATAGCTTCAATATTAATTATTATTATTTCTATTCTTATTTCGTCTTTTATTTGGTTTTTTTCTTTACAATATTACAATAATTTATTACAAAAAACTTTTGAATATAGAGTTAGTGAGAATATTGATAATCTAAATCAAAGGATTTCACATTATAAGTATGCTTTGATAAGTGGTGCTGCATTAATTAATACAAATGAAAATATGACAAGTAAAGTTTGGCATGATTTTATAAGTTCTTTAGATTTAGAAAAAAATTATCCAGGTTTTCAAGCATTAGGATATTCTCCTGTTATTAGTGCTGAAAACATAGCTTCTTTTATTAAAGAAATGCAAATTAACAATCCTTCTTTTGAAATGTTTCCAAGTAAAAAAAGTAATTTATATGTACCGGTTAAATATATTGAACCTAAAAATGATAGAAATAATAAGGCTATTGGTTATAATCTTTATTCTGAAACTACACGTAAAGAAGTTTTAGATTCAGCAAGAGATACTGGATTAGCTTCATTAAGTGATAAAGTTGTTTTACGTCAAGAAATTGACGATAACATTCAAGCAGGAATACTTATGTATGTGCCTGTATATAAAAATAATCAAAAAAACACAATTGAAGATAGAAGAAATTCAATTATTGGATTTGTTAGTGGTGTATTTAGAATGAATGATTTAATGCAAAACATTGTATTAGATCAATCAATTTTAGATTTTGAGATATTTGATAATAAAGAACAAAAAGAAGAAAATTTATTATATAAATCATTCAATGAAACTCAATTTGAAGCTAAATTTTTTACTAATAAAGAAATAAAAGTAAATGATAAGATATGGTATATTTCTTTTTATTCAACAAAAGAGTTTGAAAACAACTTCAATTATTCAAAGCCTTTATTTTTAACTTTTTTTGGTATATCTCTATATTTTGTTTTATTATTAATTATTTTATTTATGATTAGAAGTAAAAAATTACTTCAAATTAAAAGTAAAGAACTAGAAAAAGTCAATAAGGATTTATTATTAAGTAAGAAAAAATATAAAACTTTAGTAGATCAATCATTAACAGGAATTTATTTATATCAAGAAAATAAATTTATATTTGCAAATAATCATTTTTGTGAAATATTTGATTATTCAGAAAATGAAATAATAAGTACTATTAAACCTTCTGATATTTTAAAAAATAAAAATGAGTTTTCTATAGATGAAAAAAGCTTACACTATATTACAAGTAGTAGTAAAAAAGATGGTACTTTAATTTGGCTTGAAGTTTATGAAAATATTATAGATATAGAGGGTAAAGCTACTATCTCAGGAATTGCAATTGATATAAGCCAAATTATTGAAGCTCAAGAAAAATTTGAAAATCTTTTTAACTTTAGTAATATTGGTTTAGCTATAACAACACCTCAAAAAGCTTGGTTACAAGTTAATAATAAAATTCTAAAAATTTTAGGTTATAGTAAAGAAGAGTTATTTAACACTACTTGGGACAAAATAAGTTATGATGAAGATTTAGAAAAAGATTTAGATTTATTTAATGATGTACTTAGTGGTAAAATAGATAATTATCAAATTGAAAAAAAATTTATAAAAAAAGATGGAGATATTGTAGAAACAATTTTAACATTAAGTGCTTATAAACGAAATAATGAAATAGAATATCTATTAGCTTCAATGCTTGATATAACAGATACAAAAATGAAAGAAAATTTACTTATTCAGCAATCAAAATTGGCAGCAATGGGAGAAATGATTGCAATAATTGCTCATCAATGGAAACAGCCTCTAAGCTTAATTAGTACTTCTTCTACAGGTATGAAATTACAATTAGAAATGGATATGTTAACTAAAGAGTTTTCAATTGAAGCTTTAGATTCAATAATAAAAGCAACAAAACATCTATCTCATACAATTGATGATTTTAGAGATTTCTTTAAACCAAAAACAGTAAAGACAACGTTTAATATAAATGAATCAATAAGTAAGTCTTTGAAATTGATTTCTTCTGGATTTAAAAATAAAGAGATATCTATTATTAAGAATATTGATGATATTTATATTACAAGTTATGAAAATGATTTGATTCAAATACTTATTAATATTTTAAATAATGCTAAAGATGCCTTATTAAATGTTAATACCCAAAGATTAATTTTTTTATCTGTGAGTATATCAGAGGATAATAAAAATCTAATAATTCTGATAAAAGATAGTGCAGGAGGAATCCCTTCTGATATTTTAGATAAGATATTTGAGCCATATTTTACAACTAAAGATGATAAAAATGGTACTGGAATCGGATTATATATAGTTAGTGAAATTATAACTAAACATATGAAGGGTGAAATAAAAGTAAATAATGTTCAATTTACTTATGAAAACAAGGATTATTTAGGAGCAGAGTTTAGATTGATAATACCACTTGAAAAGTAAAAAGCACTCATTAATTGAGTGCTTTTAATGTGTTAATAAGTTCTGCTGAAACCATGATTAATTCATCAGAAGCATTTTTCGTTTCAATGGCTTCATTTCTTGTATTTTGGGCACTTTGAGAAACATTTACCATTGAGTTTGATATTTCATTTAATCCTTGACTTGTTTCTAATGCTGTACTTGCTAATTGGTTTGATATAGTTTTTTGCTCTATTATTGATTTTGAAATACTTGAAGACATTGAGCTTATTTCCTCAATTGTACTATCTACACTATTTATTGATTCTAATGAATTTTTAACTAATGATTGAATAGATTCAATAGCACTTGTAATCTCTTTTGCAGCTTCATTTGATCTAGTTGCTAGATTTCTTACTTCTGCTGCAACAACTGCAAAACCACGTCCAGCTTCTCCAGCAGTTGCTGCTTCAACGGCTGCATTTAGTGATAATATATTTGTTTGAAATGCAATTTGAGTAATAAGATTGATTGTTTCTCCAATTTTTGAAGACTCTTGATTTAGTTTGATTATTGCACTTGATGAACTTTTTGATTGTTCTTTTGCACCTAATGCAATTCTTTCACCATTTGCAGCTGTTGTTGCAATAGTTGTAATTGATGAAAGCATAGCTTCTATTTTTTCAGATAGTTCACTCATTGCTTGGTTCATTTGTTCTATTGAAATATTAACTTCTTGAGAGCTATTCATATTTGTTTCAGCATCACTTGACATTGATTTTGAAGCATTAGATAAATGATTTAATGATTTATTTAATTTCTGCACGTTATCTTGAATATTAAACATCATATTTTTACGTAGTGTTATATCTGTAGCATATTTTACTACTTTGAAAGGTTTATTATCAATATCTAAAATTGGATTATAAGTAGCTCTAATCCATACTTGTTTGTTATTTTTTCCAATTCTAAGATATTGCCCAGCATCATATTTCCCATCATTTAATTTTTTCCAAAAATCTTTATACTCATCTGAGTTTTTATATGATTCTTCACAAAACATACTATGGTGTTTTCCTTTTATTTCATCAAGAGAATAACCAATAGTGTTTAAGAAGTTTTCATTTGCATTTAAAATTATTCCATTCATATCAAAATCTATGATAGCTTGAGATTTTCCAATAGCCTGAATTTGACCTTTGTAATATAAATCTTCTAATTTTTTAGCGGTTACATCTTGTGCAAATTTTATAACTTTATAAACTTTTCCTGAATTATCTTTTATTGGAGTATAAGATGCTTGAATAAAAATAGATTTACCATCTTTTCTTATTCTTTTAAATTCTGAAGTTTGAACAGTTCCTTTTTTTAAATTAGCCCAAAAATCAGAGTATTCTTTACTATTTACAAGTTTATTATCACAAAACATTTTATGATGTTTTCCTAAAACTTCATTCTCACTATAACCAAGAGCATTTAAAAAATTATGATTTGCATCAAGTATAATTCCATCAGGTGAAAATGAAATAACTGCAAAGTGTTCATCAATAGCATTTAATTGTGCTTTTTCTTCTTTATTATTTGAAAATGAAAATAATGACATTTTTATAACCTTTTCTTATATTATTTTAGTAAATTATTATATCATCAATTCATTAAAATCATATAATAATGCCTCTAAATAAGATAAACTTTATCCTATTTTATGTTCTTCTTTGCTAAGCTTCTTGCATATATATAAATATTATTTAAAGAGAAAATTATGAAATTAGACGAACTAAAACTTGATGTTGATTATTTTGAGTTTGATGAAAAATTCTACCAAAAGTTAAAACCTACACCACTTAAAAATCCAAAATTAATATCTTTTAATAAAAAAGCTTGTGATTTAATAGGATTAGATTATTTAGAATGTGAAAGAAAAGATTTTGTTGATTTTATAAATGGGAGTCTTACCTTAGAAGGAAGTGTACCTTATAGTATGGTTTATGCTGGACATCAGTTTGGATATTTTGTTCCACAATTAGGTGATGGAAGAGCTATAAATTTAGGAAGTGTAAATAACTGGCATTTACAAACAAAAGGTTCAGGACTTACAAAATATTCAAGAAGTGGAGATGGTAGGGCGGTTTTACGTTCAAGTATCAGAGAATATCTAATGAGTGAAGCTATGCATGGCTTGGGAATTGCTACTACTAGAGCTTTAGCAATTATTGATTCAGATACTTTTGCTCATAGGGATTGGGAAGAGGAGTCTTGCTCTATAGTTATGAGAATGTCTCCATCTTGGATTAGAATTGGAACTTTTGAATTTTTTGCAAGAACAAAAAACAAACAAGCCATCTCTCAACTAGCAGATTATGTTATTAAACAATCATATTCACACTTGGAAAATGAAGAAAATAAATATGAAAAAATGTTTTATTCACTTGTTGATAAAACAGCTGAACTATTAGCTCTTTGGCAAACTTATGGTTTCCAGCATGGAGTTATGAACACAGATAACTTCTCAATGGCTGGACTTACTATTGATTATGGTCCTTATGCTTTTATGGATTATTTTGAAAAAAATGCAATATGCAATCATACAGATGTAGAAGGAAGATATTCATATAATAATCAGCCATATGTTGCAAGATGGAATCTAATGGTTTTAGCCCAAGCTTTAAAAGAGATATGTGATGAGAAGAAACTAATGTCTTATATTCAAACTTTTTTACCACAACATGAAAATGTTTACTTAAGTAAAATGAATAAAAGAGTGGGATTGGATGCTAGTAAAAGTGGAAATTCAAACTTGCAATTAATTTTAGAATTACTTGGTGCCTTAGAAGCATCTAAAATGGATTACAATGTGTTCTTCTATAGATTAACAAATCTTAAATCTTTTGATGATTTATCTTCTATTTTAGATATTGCAGTTTTTCAAGATCCTCTTAAAAATTGGTTTGAATCATATAAAAAAGTTTGTGAAGAAAGAGGTACAAGCTTTGAAACAAGAAGAAAAATTATGAAAAAAGTAAATCCAAAATATATATTAAAAAACTACATTATTCAAGAAGCTATTGAAAAAGCACATGAGGGTGATTATTGTATAGTTAATGATTTATTAAAAATTGCTCAAAACCCATTTGATGAGCATAGTGAGTTTGAAAGATATGCAAATCCAACTCCTATGAAGTTTGCAAATGTCAAACTTTCTTGCTCTTCATAAGATAAGCTTTTCGCTTATCTTATTTATAAGGGATGACAAACTCTATATCTACATCTGAAAATGATTTATTTTCATGCAAGTCTGCACATTTTTTTTCAAAAGCCATATAGGACTTTTGCATTGAAAAATCTAAAATATCAATTCCACCACTTGCTATAATATTCCCATTTTCAATTATATAATCCATTCTAACAGGATTTGTAACTTCATTCATAGTTACATTTAAAATCAAACTTTTCTCTTCTTCATTTACATCTGAAATATTTCCCTCAATAATATCAGCACTTGCAAGGGCAAATAAAGTTGAAACTATATTATTATTTCTTTCAGGATTTTTTGATTCAAGAGAATTTGTTTTTATAATCACATTTGAACTTTTTAGAAAGTCTGATAAATTAATTGATGATTTAATATCTAGTTTAATATTATTAAAAGTTCCAGAAACAGGAAGTTTCTTTTCTGTTTTAAATCCAGTCCATTTTACGCTTAAGTTTCCATTTAATTCATATGCACATAAACTTGATACTAGTGTAATTGATAAAAATGAAACAAATAAAATCTTTTTCATACTAAAGTCCTTTTTTTACTTATTCTATCACAAATCACTTATGGAATTATTTAATTCATATTTGATATAAGTAAAAATAATATTTATAAACTGAGTAAAATTATCTTTGACTAACGGTCAATTTAAATCTTAATTAAGTTAGAGTGATATATAATCTCAAATATTGACTGACGGTCGGTCAAAATGACGATATTAATATTATTTTTAGTAAAGGAGTATAATGAGTCCTCGAAAAGTAAACAAAGATGATAAAAGAAGGGAAATAGCTCTTAAATGTTCAGATTTGATTCACGAAGTAGGAATGAAAAAACTTACTGTAGCAGAAGTTGCAAAAACAGCAAATATAGGAAAAGGAACTATATATGAGTATTTTGAAAGTAAAGAAGACATAATTTTTGAAATAATAAATATTCATATAGAAAAACATAATAAAGAATTATTAGAACAAATACAAAAAGTTAAAACAACAAAAGAAAAAATCACACTATTTTTTAGAATGGTTTTAGATGATGATGGAGAAAATCAAAAACATTTTAATGGATATAAAGAGTTCTTATCTATTGTTTTATCAGAAGAAAATACTGCCATGAAAGAGTTTAATTGTAAGAAAAATGAATTTTTTGAAGGTGAACTTTTAAAAATTTTTGCACATGGTGTAGAAGAAGCTGAGTTAAAAGCTGAATCATTAGGTTTAGTAAATGGAATGCTAACATATCAAAAAGGCTTGGCTTTGCGGAAAATGACTCAAAATAATTTTGATGCAAATGAAGATTTTGAGAAATTTATAAATACAATTTTTAAATTAATAGAGATTAAAAAATGATAAATAGAAAATATGAAAAAATAGTATTTGCCTTTTTTATGGCTTTATTTATGAGCTTTATAATGAGTTTCATAATTTCATTTATAAATTTAGGCTTTGTGGATGGTTTTGTAAAAAACTGGTTTAAAGCGTGGGGGATAGCTTTTGTTTGTGCTTTTCCCATTATTGTAATCGTTGCACCAATTGTGCATAAAATAGTTTATAAATTAATAGTAAAAATATAAGGATATAAAAATGTTAAAAAATATTTCATTTCTTTTAATTGTGCCTTTTACTCTTTTTGGGGAAAATTTAACACAGTTAATTGAATTATCTAAAAACAACAAAATGATTGACTCATCTAAAATAAGTTTAGATAGTACAAAAGACAGTTATGAGAGTGTAAAAAATTCTTATATGCCGAAATTTAATGTTGTAGCAGGCTATAGTAATAATTCATATGAGGCAACAGGTTATCCAGAAAATGCTGTAAGTGTTCAAGGAAGTGTGGATTATATTTTATATGATGGCGGGAAAAAAGGTAACACTTATGATTCTTATGAATCATCTATTAAAAGCGGTAGTGAAAGTTTAGAAAATCTAAAAAATCAAATTGCCATACAAGTTACAAATTATTACTATAACTATTTATCTTATGTAGCTCAAAAAGAAGTTAAATTACAAGAAATTGAACAATTAGAAGCTCAATATTCAAGACTTAAAAAATTTCTTGATGCAGGAACTGTAACAGATGATGAGGTTCAAAAGATTATCTCAAATATTCAAACAGCAAAAGTTGCATTACATGAAATAGAATTAAATATCGAAACGATAAATCATAATTTAGAATATGTAATTGGACAATCAGTTAATATAGAAAGTGGTTCAGAAATTAGTGAATATGATTCAAAAGAAAATAAATTAAGAGCCGATTTAAAAGCTATTGAATATCAATTAGAATCATTAAAATCAACTGCAAAAGCAACAAAAAGTGGAAAATTGCCAAAAATTACATTAAATAATACATACACACATAATGAACTAGAATATAGTAATTCAAGTTATGCTACTGATGATTATAATAAAAATCTTGCTTCTATAAATTTATCTTGGGATATCTTTGATTTTGATACTACAAATAAAGCTTATGAAGCTGCATTTAAAAAATATTTAGCTTTAAAATCTGAATTTGAATATGAAAAAAACAAAGCAAGTGTAGATTTAAAATTAGCTAATAGAGCTTATGAAATTGGAAAACTAAAAATACAATCAGCACAAGCTGGCTTAAATGCGGCAAATAGTGCATACAAAACAATAAAAGCAAAATATGAAGCTGGATTAATTGATAACGTATCATACTTAGCAGCATTAACTGATAAATATAGTGCTCAAAGCGCATTAAAAGTTGCAATTAATGACTTAGAGTTAAAAAAAGCAAATATTATTTATTATAGTGGTGAAAAATTAGAGGAGTTTGTAAAATGAGAAATATAAAAAAATTATTAATAAAAACAGCTTTAATAGCAAGTGCAGTAACAAATATATATGCAGCAGAAGCACCAGCAACTGATGCAAAACCAGCAACTAAAGCAGATGTTTATATCGTACCTGAAGCCACAAATATAGCTATAAATTTAAAATATCCAGCACAAATTAATTCTTTTAAACAAGCAAAAGTTTATTCAAGAATTCTTGGTGTATTAGAGGAAAAATATTTTGAAGAAGGCAAAGTTGTAAATAAAGGTGATGTATTATTTAAGATCGAAGATAATTTATATCAAGCAAAATTAGCAGCTGCAGAAGCTTCAGTTAAAATGAGTGAAGCAACTTTAAATAATGCAACAAGAAGTTGGGAAAGAATTCAAAAATTATATAATACTAACGCAGTAACTACTGAGCAAAGAGATAGTACATTATCAGCTTATCAAAATGCATTAGCTTCATTAGCTATGGCAAAAGCTCAACTTGATCAAGCAAAAATTGATTTAGATTATACAAAAGTAAAAGCTCCTATTTCTGGAATTATAGGACTTAAAACTATTGATTTAGGTAACCTAGTAACTGCAACTCCTCCGATGGAACTTGTAACAATTTCACAAAATGATAAAGTTTATATAGATTTTTCTATGCCTTTAAGTGATTATGAAAATATTAAAAATGGTTTATGGAAAATGCCTGAAAATGGAAAAATTCAAGTTGAAATTAATGTAAATGGAAAAACAAATAAACAAACAGGTTTTGTAGATTTTATTGATGTAAATATTGATCAAAATACATCAACAGTAAAAATGAAAGCTATTGTTGATAATAAAGATTATTCATTAATGCCAGGAAGTTTTGCAAGAGTTACATTAAATGGAATTGAACAAAAAAATGTTATTACAATTCCTCAAAAAGCATTATTACAAAATCCTTTAGGAACAATTGTTTTTGTTGAAAAAGATGGAGTTGCTACAGTAAAACCAGTTATGGTTGGAAATGAAAGTGGTGATAAATTTATAGTAACAGGTGGATCTTTACAAAGTGGTGATAAAGTAATAGTAAATAACTTCTTCAGAATCAAACCAGGTGCTGCTGTTGCTATTGATAAAACAATTAATAAATAAGGAAAATAGATATGTTTTCAAAATTTTTTATTAATAGACCTATTTTTGCAACAGTAGTCTCTGTTATAATCATATTAGCAGGAGTTATTTCTTTAAATATATTACCAATTAAAGAATATCCATCGGTTACACCTCCTCAAATTAATGTTGTAGCAACTTATCCAGGAGCTGATGCAACAACATTATCATCAACTGTTGCAACTACATTAGAAAATGCAATTAATGGTGTTGATAATATGACTTATATGACATCAACAGCTTCTCCTTCTGGAATACTTTCTTTAAGTGTTATTTTTAATGTAGGAACTGATGTTGCACAAGCAAAAGTAGATGTAAATAATAGAGTTCAGTTAGCACTTAGTAGTTTACCTGAAGAAGTACAAAGACAGGGAATTTCTGTAAAAGAAAAATCTCCTGATATGTTAAAAGTTATTGCTTTTACATCTAAAAATGCTGTTCATGATACTACATATATTTCAAATTATTTAACAGTAAATGTTCTTGATGATATTAAAAGAATTAAAGGTATTGGTGATGCTACAGTTTTTGGAGCAAAAGATTATGCAATTAGAATTTGGATTAATCCTGAAAAGCTTGCATTTTATAATTTAACTTCTGAAGATATTACAAGTGTTGTTAATAGTCAAAATAATCAATACTCAACAGGATCAGTAGGTGCTGAACCATTAAATGTTATTCAACCATTTACTTATTCAATTAGTACAGAAGGAAGATTGAAAAATGTAGAAGCATTTGAAAATATTATAGTTCGTTCGAATCAAGATGGATCAACATTAAAATTAAAAGATGTTGCTGAAGTAAAATTAGGTTCAGATTCACTTAATACTATTGGTAAATTTAATAGTGAGCCTATGATTCCAGTTGGTATTTTCTTAGCTCCAGGAGCAAATGCCCTTGAAGTATCAGCAGCACTTGATGCAACTTTAAAAGAAGTATCAAAAAACTTTCCTGAAGATATCGAATATAGAGTTCCATATGATGCAACACTATTTGTACAAGAATCAATTAAAGAGGTTGTAAAAACACTTTTTGAAGCGATTATTTTCGTAATTATTCTTATCTATCTTTTCTTAGGTAATTTTAGAGCAACAATTATTCCAGTTCTTGCTATTCCTGTTTCTGTTATTGGAACATTTGCAGGTCTTTATGCAGCAGGATTTTCTATAAATCTACTTACTCTTTTTGGTATGATTTTGGCAATTGGTTTGGTTGTTGATGATGCAATTATTGTAATTGAAAATGTTGAAAGGGTTTTAAGAACCAAGAAAATTAGTGTTAAAGATGCCACAATTGAAGCTATGAAAGAATTAACAACGCCTCTTATTGCAATTATTCTTGTACTTTCAGCTGTATTTGTTCCCGCTGCTTTAACAGGTGGATTTAGTGGAGTTATGTATAAACAGTTTGCTATTACTATCGTAATTGCTGTTGTTATTTCTGGACTTGTAGCACTTACTTTAACACCTGCTCTTTGTGCTATCTTCTTAAAAGAACATGAAAGTGAAGCAATTTGGCCAATTAGAAAATTTAATCAATTTTTTGACTGGCTTACAACTGTTTTTATTGGGATTACAAGACAAACTATTAGATTATGGTTTTTTTCACTTGCGATATTTGGTATTGTAATCTATTCTACATATGCAATTATGAAAATAACCCCAACAGGTTTAGTTCCAACTGAAGATAAAGGTGTATTAATGGTGTTAACATATATGATGCCATCAACTTCTTTAGGTGAATCATTAAAGGTAACAGATGAAATTAGAAAAGATTTATTAGCGAATCCAAATGTAAAATCAGTTGGAGCAATTACAGGTTTAGATATTGCGACATTTGCTTATAAAACTGATGCTGCATTAATGTTTGCTTTATTAAAACCTTGGGATGAAAGACCACTTGCTGAACAAAATTCTAAAGTAATTGCAGGGAAACTAATGGGTCAATTTATGGCAACAAATAAAGATGCCTTTGTTATTCCTGTTAATCCTCCCCCAATTATGGGTATGAGTACAACAGGTGGATTTGAAATGTGGATTCAAGATAGAACAGGTGGAGATATTCAAGCTTTAAGTGCATACACACAAGAAATCGTTGCAAAAGCGGCACAAGATAAAAGATTAATGGCTGTTAGAACAACATTAAATGCTAATGTTCCTAAATATATGCTAACAGTTAATAAAGAAAAAGCAAAATCAATGAGTGTTGATATAAGCTCTGTTTATGCAGTAATTCAAAATAGTTTTGGAAAAGGTTATATAAATGATTTTAATCTTTATGGTAGAACTTTCCATGTAAATATTCAATCTGAATCTGAATTTAGATCTACAAAAGATAATTTCAAAAATATCTTTGTAAAATCTGATTTAGGAAATTTAGTTCCTGTTAGTGAATTAGTAAGTGTTAAAAGAGATGTTGGAGCAAGTGTTATTCAAAGATTTAATATGTTTAATTCTGCTCAAATTACAGGAACTCCAGGTGCTGGATTTGCTTCAAGTGATGCAACAACGGCAATTGAAGAAATTGCAAAATCTGTATTACCAGAAGGTTATACAATAGCTTGGTCAGGAACAACATATCAAGAGAAAAAATTATCTTCTGAAGGTAATTATACAGCAGTTTATGCAGCTATATTTGTATTTTTAATTCTTGCTGCTCTTTATGAGAGTTGGAGTATTCCTTTATCTGTTATTATCTCAATTCCTTTTGGAATTTTTGGGGCAGCATTATCAGTTTATCTAAGAGGTCTAGAAGCTGATATATATTTCCAAGTTGGGCTTATTACCCTTGTTGGATTAAGTGCTAAAAATGCAATTTTAATTGTAGAGTTTGCAATGGATAAATTAAGAGATGGAATGCCACTTCTTGAAGCTACTATTGAAGCAGCAAAATTAAGATTTAGACCTATTATTATGACTTCATTAGCATTTATTGCAGGTACTTTACCACTTGCATTAAGTAGTGGAGCTGGAAGCGCAAGTAGACATATCATTGGTACTACAGTTGTTGGTGGTATGGCAGCTGCTATGATTATTGGAGTTTTATTTATTCCATTATTCTTTTATGGTGTAATGAGAATAAAACAAAAATTTTCTTCAAAAAAAGAGATTTAATAAAATAAGTCTTCTCTAAAACGATTGAAAAGATACTAGTTTTCTAGTATCTTATTCAATAATATTTTTTAATCTTTATACTGCATCAGAAAAGATATTTTTATGATATAGTACAAAATGAAATTTACAGTAGATTACAAATTTATCTTTATAATACTTTTATCTTTATTCTTTTTAGGGTTTAACTCTATTTTTGGAAAACTAGCTTTAGGCAATAATCATATTGATGCATTTTCTTTTACCTTTTTTAGACTATTTTTTGGTGCACTTACACTTGTATTAATTTATACTTATAAAACAAAAAATATATCAGTAAATCTAAAAACAAACTGGCTTAGTTCTTTTATGCTTTTTTTATATGCAATAAGTTTTTCATACTCTTTTTTAAATATGGAAGCAGGGCTGGGAACTCTTCTTTTATTTGCTGTAGTGCAGATTGTTATGGTTGTTTTTTCACTTTTTCATAAGGAAAAAATTAATATACAAAAAGTGCTAGGAATGTTTATTGCCTTATTTGGTTTAATTTATCTTTTATATCCAGCTGAATCATTTGAATTATCTTTATATCATGCTTTTCTGATGATACTTGCAGGAATAGCTTGGGCTATTTATACAGTTCTTGGGAAAAAATCGACAAGCTCTTTATATAATACAATGGATAATTTTAGAAAGGCAGTAGTTTTTGTTGTAATATTTTATATTTTATTTTCTCCCCAAAATACTTTTTTTGATGAAAAAGGTTTACTTTTAGCTTTTATATCAGGAAGCTTAACTTCAGCTATTGGTTATGTTTTATGGTATGAAGCTTTACCTAAAATGCAGTTTATTACAGCTGGAATTATTCAGTTATTTATACCACTTATTGCTATTTTTATAAGTGTTATATTTTTAGATGAGATTTTAACAAGTACTCTTTTGATATCAACAGTACTTATATTTTTAGGTATTATTCTTACGATTTTTTCAAGAAAAGTAGCTTGAAATCCTACTTATTTCATATTATCAATTCCCTTAAAGCTATCATGCCATTTTAGTTGTGATGGTGTTGCTGGGGAGCTTTTTTCTTGAGGTGATAATGATATATTAAAACCTTTTCTTTCTGAAAAAAAGATATATACTATTGCTAGAATTGCAATAATAGAAATCATTAAAAAATATATTAAGACTTTTGATTTTGATTCTTCATTATTTTTCATTTGTTAAACTTTTTGTTGTTAGTAAAATGATCTTACCACAACTTATTTTCATATTTGGTATATCATAAATGATACACTTTAAAATATGAAAATAAGATAAATTCTACATGGAAACTAATTAGTGTTTTACTTTAATTTTATTAGTATTAATAGTTTCAATAAATTTCATAATATTAGCTATTTTCTCTTCTTCTTTTTTCATATTATCTTCACTATGAAGTTTGAATATATCCATTTTTTTATCTAAATAACTAGTATTAAAAGTTCCTGCTATAAAATCAGAATCTCTTACTATTTCTCTGTGAAGTGGAATATTTGTAGGAAAACCTTCTATATAAAACTCATCTAATGCTCTTTTTGCTTTTTTAACAGCACCTTCCCATGTTAAAGACCAAACAATTAATTTTCCAATCATAGAGTCATAATTTGCAGGTACTTTATATCCTGAATAAATACTTGTATCTATTCTAACTCCTGGACCTCCTGGAGTTAAGTATTTGCTAACGGTTCCTGTTCCTGGCATAAAGTTTTTTTGTGGATTTTCAGCGTTTATTCTAAACTCTATTGCATAACCTCTAAATTGTACTTCTTCTTGTAAGAATTGAAGTTTATCGCCTTCTGCTATTTCAATCATTCTTTGAATAATATCAACACCTGTTATAGTTTCAGTTACAGGATGTTCAACTTGAACTCTTGTATTCATCTCAATAAAATAGATATTGTTTTGCTCATCAACTAAGAACTCAACAGTTCCAACACTTTCATATCCTAATTTGAACATAGCTTTAGTTGCAATTCTGTAAAGCTCTTTTCTTGTTTCATGGTTAAGTCTTGGACTTGGTGCTATTTCAATAACTTTTTGATGTCTTCTTTGAATTGAACAATCTCTTTCCCCTAAGTGAAGAACATTTCCATATTTATCAGCGATTACTTGAATCTCTATATGTCTTGGATTTTCAACATATTTTTCAATAAAAACTTCATCTCTTCCAAAATATTTCATAGATTCATTTGTAGCACTTTCATACATATCTTTGAAATCTTTTTCAAGTTTTACAATTCTCATTCCTCTTCCTCCACCACCAAATGCAGCTTTGATGATAACAGGGAAACCAATCTCTCTAGCGATTTTTTCACCTTCTTTGATATTAGCAACAGGTTCATCTGTTCCTTCAAGAACTGGAACTCCAACTTTTTTCATAGCTACTTTAGAAGCCATTTTGTCACCAAATAACTCTATGTGCTCAGGTTTTGGTCCAATAAAAATAATTCCATTGTCACCACAAGCTTGTGCAAAATCAGCATTTTCACTTAAAAATCCATAACCTGGGTGAATAGCATCACAACCAGCTTTTTTTGCGATTGAAATAATCACGCTATAATCTAAATAGGCTTTGATAGGATCACCCATGATTGGATAACACTCATCAGCTTTTCTAACCCAAATACCCTCAACATCAACTTCAGAGAAAATAGCAACACTATTTATCTCAAGTTCTTTACATGCTCTTATGATTCTAAGAGCGATTTCTCCACGATTTGCAATAAGTACTTTTGTAATCTTTTTCATTTATGTGCCTTTTAGATTTAATAAAAATATTCAGAATTGTAGACTTTTTTATAAATTAAATCTTCTTTTTTATTGCTATATAAATAGTTTATTAGTGCTAAATAAATTATTTATTATTGCTATTATTTGTGTTGAAAGTAATTAGTAAAAATTATTAATTATTAAGAAAAGAAATATAGGTAGAATATAGCTACATAAAATCTTTTGTATTTTTTATTAGCTTTATTTTTATTTAGGATATATAAGTTAGAAAATGACAGTTTTTTTATATCTAAAAACTATGGCTTAAAAAGCCATAGCTGCACCACTTGCTCCCATTACTTCCCTTGCATCTTCACTCATCATTGATGGATCCCATGGTGGGCTAAAAACTAGTTTAACAAAAGCTTCATCTATTTCATCAACAGCTAGTGCTACATATTTCACTTGTTCTAATAAGCTTTCTGCAACAGGGCATGTTGGGCTTGTAAGAGTCATTGTTATTGTGCAATATAAGTAGTTGCTATTTATATCAAACTCTACATTGTAAATCAATCCTAAGTCATAAATATTTGTTGGTATTTCTGGATCGAATACTTTTTTTAAATTTTCTATTAATTTTTCTTCTATATTTTTTAAATCAAAAGTTGGTTGCATTTTTTATCCTTTATGCGTTTTGTGCATACTCTTTTATTTTTTTCATCATCCCAATTACTCCACTTTGTCTATTTGGAGTAATAACTTCACTTAGTTTTAGTTCATGAACTATATCCATATCAATTTCTTTTAACTCTTCAATAGTACTATCAGAGAATATTTGTAAAATCATATAAACTAAACCTTTTACTATTATTGCATCGCTTGTTCCATGAAAAAACATTTTCCCATCTTTTACTTCATGTGTTAACCAAACTTGTGATGTACAGCCATGAACTATGTTTTCTGAGATTTTATCTTTTTCATCAAATTCTTCTAGTTTTTTACCTAAATCTATAATATATTCATATTTTTGTAATTCATCTTCAAAAAATTCTAAATCTTCTTTTATGTTATTTACTCTTTTTTCTATAATATTCAATTCTAATCCTTTAACATACTTAGAGCTTTTTTTAGTGCAAGTATTAACGCATCTACATCTTTAAAGTTATTATAAAATGCTGTTGATACTCTTATTGTTCCTTTTACACCTAGTTTTTTCATTATAGGTTGAGCGCAATGATGTCCTACTCTTAGAGCTATTTTCATTTTGTCAACTAAGATACCAATATCATCGTGAACTATTCCTTCAAAGTTAAAACTTCTACTTCCAATACTATCACTAATATCGTTGTAAAATATAATATTAGGAAGTTTTGATAACTCTTGATCTAAGTATTTATAAACACTTGTTTCAATTGCTTCAATATTTTCATATCCAACTTTATCAAGATATTCTAATGCTTTTCCAAATCCAATTACTCCTGCTATATTTTGAGTTCCTGCTTCAAATTTAAATGGAGAATCAAGTAATGTTGAGCTATTAAAATCAACTTCATGTATAGTTGCTCCTCCTGTTTGATAAGGTTTTAATTCTTTTAAGTGTTTTTCTTTTACCCAAATAGCTCCAACGCCTGTTGGTGCAAATGTTTTATGTCCTGAAATAGCAAAAAAATCACAATTAAAATACTGCATATCAACTTTTAAGTGAGCTAAACTTTGAGCTCCGTCTATTAATACAACAGCACCATAGGAGTGAGCTAGTTTTGTAATAGCTTCTATATCATGAATTTTTCCAAAGGCATTTGAAATATGTGTAATACTTACAAATGAATGTGGATTTGCTTTTAATAAAGCTTCAAAATGCTCCATATCAAAATCTAAATTATCATTACAATTTACAACTTCAAGACCATTTCCTAAACTTCGTCCTTGCATATGCCAAGGCACGATATTTGAATGATGTTCAAGTGAAGAGATAATTACAGTTTTAAAATGTGCGGCAAATGAACTTGCAATGAAATTTATAGATTCAGTTACACCTTTTGTGAAAATTATCTCCTCTTTTTTTGAGGCATTTATAAACTCTTTTAATAAAACTCTTGTTTTCTCAAACTCTTGTGTTGCTTTATTTGCATGACCAAAATTACTTCTGTGAGTGTTTGAACAATATTGAGTATAATATTCAACTTGAGAATCAATCACTGTTTTTGGTTTTTGAGTTGTTGCTCCATTATCCAAATAAACTATTTGTGAGTTTTGAAAATATGGAAAA
The DNA here is from genome assembly GCF_040884245.1 of Arcobacter sp. s6. Classification (NCBI taxonomy): domain Bacteria; kingdom Pseudomonadati; phylum Campylobacterota; class Epsilonproteobacteria; order Campylobacterales; family Arcobacteraceae; genus Arcobacter; species Arcobacter sp. s6. The sequence goes on from NZ_JBEVTN010000006.1 coordinate 134,591, forward strand.
TCTTTTTTAAACATATTTACTTCTTTCATAGTTTTCTATAAATTCTTTGATAATTTCATCTTTTATATTATTTGCTATTTTTTCTTCAAATGCTTTTAATAATATATCATAAGCTAAATCTTTTGGAATTCCTCTAGCTTGAAGATATAAAAGTTGTTCTTTATCTAAAGTTCCTGTTGTTGCTCCATGACTTGCTTCTAATTCATCTATATAAATTTCAAGATGAGGTTGAGCAAAAATCACAGCATCATCACTTAATAAAATAGTATTTGTATTTTGAAAAGCTTTTGTACCCAAGGCTGTTTCATTTACAAGTGATTTTGCTTTAAATACAGCTTTTGAACTATCTTTTAAACTATGTTTATAGTTTATGTCACTAATTGAATTTTGTGCATTATGAATAGTTCTTATTAAATTTGAACAGGTTGTATCATCTTTTAATTTTACCAAACCATTTAAATTATAAGTTATGTTTTCACTATTAATATTGTTGATAAAATTGTTTAAAATAAAACCATTTCCATACTCAAAATTTGTAAAATCAAGAGTTGAACTCTCTTTTTGTTCAATATAAGAGTTAAAAATAAATGAATTTGATACATCAAAATCTTGAATTTTTACATACTCTAAAGATGAATTTTGCCCTAATTCAAAACTTCTATTTACACTATATGCACTATTTTTTGAAGAGCTAACAAACACTTCAACTACTTGAGCTTTTATATCTTTTGCAACTTCTATTTTCAAAGAGTTAGTAAAAAATGTTTCATCCTCTTTTATTTTATGGATTAAAAAAATAGGCTCGGCAATATTTTTATTTATAGTGATAATCTTTTGAGTTTTATCAATACTTTTTGTAATATTAAATAAAACACTTTCATAAGATTTTTCATCATCTACTGTTTTTAATCCCATAATATCAAATTCATAGGTTTGAACATTTTTAAAATTATATGAAAACAGAGGTTCTAAATTTATCTTTAAAAACTCTTCATCTTTTTTATTAGGTAGTGTTAAACCTTTTATCTCATTTATTAACATCACTTATTCCTATTGCTTCATAACCTTTTTCATCTAATTCTAAGGCTAAGCTATAATCACCTGTTTTTGCAATTTTTCCATCATTTAAAATATGTACAAAATCAGGTTTAATTAACTCTAAAAGTCTATCATAGTGAGTAATCATTAAAATTGATCTTTTACCATCTAACATAGAGTTTATAACATTTGCAACAGTTTTAATAGCATCAACATCAAGTCCTGAATCTATTTCATCTAATAAAATTAAATCAGGTTGTAGCATTAAAAGTTGAATTAACTCATTTCTTTTTTTCTCACCACCACTAAAACCATCATTTAAATCTCTTTGTAGAAGTTTTCTATCAATATTGAATTTTGCTGTTTCTTCTTTTACTTGTTTTAAAAACTCCATTGCATCTATTTCTTCAAGACCTGCATATTTTCTTTTTTCATTCATTGCAGTTTTTAGAAAATAGCTATTATTTACTCCTGGAACTTCAATAGGAGATTGGAAACTCATAAAAATACCTTCATTTGCACGTTCAGCTACATCTAAATCAAGAAGATTTTTCTTTTTGTAAGTGATTACTCCATTTGTTACAACACAGTCATAGTGTGCACTTAATGTTTTTACTAATGTAGATTTTCCAGCTCCATTTGTTCCCATTAAAGCGTGAATTTCACCCTCTTTAATCTCTAAATTTAAACCTTTTAAAATCTTATTTTCATTTATGCTTACTTCTAAATTTTCTATTTTTAATACTGTATTTTTCATAATTAACCCACACTTCCTTCTAATGATATACTTAATAACTCTTTTGCTTCTGCTGCAAACTCCATTGGTAACTCTTTTAAAACCTCTTTACAAAAACCATTTACAATCATGGCAATTGCATTTTCTTCACTAATTCCTCTTTGAGATATATAAAATAACTGCTCTTCAGAGATTTTTGAAGTTGTTGCTTCATGCTCGATATTTGCTGAACTATTTCTTATTTCATGATAAGGATAAGTATGTGCATGACACTTATTACCAATTAAAAGTGAATCGCACTCTGAAATATTTCTGGCATTTTGAGCATTTTTCCCAACTCTTACAAGTCCTCTATATGCATTTACTCCATGCATTGCAGAGATTCCTTTTGAAATAATAGTTGATTTAGTATTTTTTCCTAAATGCACCATTTTTGTTCCTGTGTCTGCTTGTTGAGACTTTGAAGCAATGGCAACTGAGTAAAACTCTCCAACGCTATTATCACCTGCTAGTACACATGAAGGATATTTCCAAGTAATTGCAGATCCAGTTTCAACTTGAGTCCAAGATATTTTTGAATTATCACCTTTACATAAACCTCTTTTTGTAACGAAGTTTAAAATTCCACCTTTTCCTTTATCATCTCCTGGAAACCAGTTTTGAATAGTTGAATATTTTATTTGCGCATTTTTTAATGTAACTAATTCAACAACTGCTGCGTGAAGTTGTCGCTCATCTCTTGTTGGAGCTGAACAACCTTCATTATAAGATACATAAGAGTTCTCATCACAGATGATTAAAGTTCTTTCAAATTGTCCAGTATCTAGGGCATTTATTCTAAAGTATGTTGATAATTCCATTGGACAGCGTGTGTTTGGTGGAATATATACAAAACTTCCATCTGTAAATACAGCAGAATTTAAACAGGCAAAATAGTTATCAACTACAGGAACAACTGATGCTAAATACTCTTTTACAAGTTCAGGATATTTATGTGCAGCTTCGCTAATTGAACAAAATATGATTCCTAATTTTTCAAGTTCATCTTGATATGTTGTTTTTACTGAAACTGAATCAAATACAGCATCAACTGCAACTGTTTTAACACCTGCTAATTGTTTTTGTTCTTCAAGCGGAATACCTAGTTTTTCATAAGTTTTTAATATTTCTGGATCCACTTCATCTAAAGAATCTAAGGCTTTTTTAGGTGCTGAATAGTATGCAATATCTTGATAATCAATTTTTGGATATTTTAAATGTGCCCAAGATGGCTCTTCCATTTTTAGCCATTTAGCATAGGCTTTAAGTCTAAAATCTAATAGCCACGAAGGTTCATCTTTTTTTGCAGATATTGCTCTTATTACATCTTCATTTAAACCTTTTGCAAAAGTATCACTTTGTACTAAAGTCTCAAATCCAAGTTTGTACTCTTTGTTTATTACGTCATGTATTTGTTTGTTTTCGCTCATGACTTCTCCAATATTTTATTTGAATTTTTAAATAGGATAATATTAGTCCTATTTGAAATATAGCACCACAATTATTAATAAATACTTAAATAGGATAAAATATATCCTATTTAAAAAAGATTTATCTTTTATTAATTATTTTATCTTGTTTTCTAAATTCTTAGTATAGTACGAAATTGGATAAGTTAAGATTAAATATCCAATAGCAAGAGGAATATAACTCTCAAGTGTAGAGTAAGTGATAGCATCAACTTCTTGGGCATTCATTGTGAATTCACTAATAGCGATTATTGATAGTAATGATGAGTCTTTTATAATTGATGCAAATTGACCTGTAAGTGCAGGAAGCATTCTTTTAAAAGCTTGTGGAAAAATTATATAACGATACATTTGATAGTTTGTCATTCCCAAACTCCAAGATGTTTCGAACTGTTCTTTTTCAATAGATTGAATTGCTGCTCTTATTATTTCACAAACATAAGCCCCTGAAAAGATAGCTAAAATTACTGTTCCTACTATATATCTATTTTCAAAACCCATATTATTTGCAAATACATAAAAGAAAATAAGTATTTGTACGAGTAAAGGTGTTCCTCTTATGATTTCTATATAAAATCTAGCAAAAAATCTTAATATAATTAATTTTGAATTTTGAGCATAAGCAAAAAATAAACCAATAATAAAACTTAAAATTAGTGCAAAAAAAGATATGACAATTGTCATAAAAAAACCATTTATAAATTTTTGTTTATATTCGTATACATGAGCCCAATTAAAATTGTAAGTTATACTTGAAAACATAAAATAAATAGATGATGAGATTAAAATAGAGATTAATAGAAAATTAAAAAAATAAACCCTTTTTGATAGAGGGTTTATTCTTTTGAAATCTAATTCTTGAATGAAGTATTTTTTTAAATTAAATATAATTTTATCCTAAAAGAAAAATGGAATTTTTAATTCATCAAAAGTAGCTTTTGCATCTTTTAAATGAGTTGAAGCAAATGTTGCAAATGTACCATCTGCTTTTGCTTTTGTTATAAATTCATTTACTTTATCTTTTAATGGATCATTTTGTCTAAGTGCAACTCCCCAATATTCAAAATCTTTTTGAAATGGTTTAAGTAAGGCAACTGTTGTATCTTTATGTTGTGCATAGTTTTTATAAATTGTTAATTGATCATATAAAAAACCATCAGCTTTTCCTTGAACTACTTCTAAAACACAAGCATTTTCTTTATCAAAAACTAAAATTTCTGCATTTTTCAGATTTTCAGTAGCATATATATGTCCAGTTGAACCTTTTTTAACAGCAATTTTTTTCCCTGCTACATTTAAATCATCAATTGAATTTACATTTGATTCTTTATTTGCAAGAATTGCTAAAGCTGTTTGTGCATAAGGAATTGAAAAATCAATAGATTTTTTTCTTTCATCTGTAATTGTCATTGAAGAGATAATTAAATCAATTTTTCCAGTTTTAAGAGATGGAATTAATCCACTCCATGCAGTATTTTCAATAACAACTTCTCTTCCTAAGTATTCACCTAACTTTTTAGCAAAATCTACAGAAACTCCTTGTGGATTTCCATCTTTATCGCTCATTTCAAATGGAGGATAAGCTAATTCCATTCCAACTTTTAATACTTGTTTTTCTTCTTTCTTTTCACTTTTTACTTGTGATTTATTGTCACAGGCAACAAAGAACAATGATAAAAAAGTAAGTGTTATAATTGAAATAATTTTTTTCATTTTAAACCTTCTATAAATATTTTTATTATTATCTCATTCTAAACTTAACAAAACTTTATTTATAACTCTTTTTATTTATTTTAATTTCAATATAATGATTCGCGAATTTAATAAAAATAATCTAATATAGGAATCTTTAGAAATTTTTGTTACTTATTTAAACTAATAAATTTAAAATAAAAACAATTAAGACAATTCTTATCCTATTTAGAATAGAATACAAGAAAAATTTTAGCAAGAACAATCAAATTTATTTTTGGAATAGTTTTTGCATATAAAATTAAAAAATATAGGAAATTATAATGGAAGTTTATTTAGATAATAATGCAACAACGATAGTTGACCCAAAAGTATATGAAGAAATGAAACCATTTTTTTGTGACATATACGGAAACCCAAATTCATTACATAAATTTGGAGCAGGAACTCATCCTAAGATGGTAGAAGCTTTAAATTTTTTATATGAGGGAATCAATGCAGCTGACGAAGATGATATTATCATCATGTCAAATGCTACAGAAAGTATTAATACAGTTATAAAAGGTATTTGGATAGACAAAATTTTAAATGGTAATAAAAATCATATTATTACTTCAGAAGTTGAGCATCCAGCAGTTACTGCTACATGTAAATTCTTAGAATCTCAAGGTGTTTCAGTTACTTATCTTCCTGTAAATGAAGATGGTGTTTTAGAAGCTAGCTCAGTAAAAGATTATATAAGAGAAGATACAGCACTTGTATCAATTATGTGGGCAAATAATGAAACAGGAAAAATTTTTCCAATAAAAGAGATTGGAACTATCTGTAAAGAAGCTGGAATCGCTTTTCATACAGATGCAACACAAGCAATTGGAAAAGTTCCTGTTGATGTTCAAGATTTTAATGTAGATTATTTATCTTTTTCAGCACATAAATTCCATGGACCAAAAGGTGTTGGTGGTTTATATGTTAGAAAAGGTTATGACTTAACTCCATTATTACATGGTGGTGAGCAAATGGGTGGACATAGAGCTGGAACTGTTGATGTTGCATCTATGGTTGGAATGGGTTGGGCTATGAAGCTTGCAACTTCAACTATGGCTTTAGCTTATGAAAAAAATCATGTTTCTAAATTAAGAGATAAATTAGAAGCAGCAATTTTAGAATTACCAGAAACTGTTGTAATTGGTGGAACTGCAAATAGAACTCCAAATACAACGCTGATTTCTTTTAGAGGAGTTGAAGGTGAATCTATGTTATGGGATTTAAATCAAAATGGAATAGGTGCTTCAACAGGAAGTGCATGTGCAAGTGAAGATTTAGAAGCTAATCCTGTTATGAATGCATTTGGAAGTGATAGTGAGTTAGCTCACACAGGTGTTAGATTTTCATTAAGTAGATTTAATACGGAAGAGCAAATTGATTACGCAATTACTGTTATAAAAAATGCGGTTACTAGATTAAGAGGGATTTCAAGCTCATATGCTTATGCACCTTCATGTCATAAATCTGGTTTATAATAAAAAATAAAGAATAATTTAAAAGGAAAATTTCATGGCAAAAAATAGTTTAATTAGTGGATCTATTTGGGATGAATACTCAAATCAAGTAGTAAATAGAATGAATAACCCATCTCACCAAGGTGAAATTACAGAAGAAAGAGCAGCAGCACTTGGAGCAAAACTAATCGTTGCTGATTTTGGAGCTGAATCATGTGGTGATGCTGTAAGATTATATTGGGCAGTTAATGAAGCTGATGATAAAATTTTAGAGTCAAAATTCAAATCTTTTGGTTGTGGTACTGCTATTGCATCTTCAGATGTTATGGCTGAACTTTGTATTGGTAAAACAGTTGATGAAGCTGTAAAAATTACAAATATTGATGTTGAAAAAGCATTAAGAGATAATCCAGATACACCAGCTGTTCCACCACAAAAAATGCACTGTTCAGTTATGGCTTATGATGTTATTAAAAAAGCAGCAGCTGAATACAAAGGTGTTGATATGGAATCTTTTGAAACTGAAGTTATTGTATGTGAGTGTGCAAGGGTTTCATTAGGAACAATTAGAGAAGTTATTAGAATCAATGATTTAACTACTGTTGAGCAAATTACAGATTATACAAAAGCAGGTGCTTTTTGTAAATCATGTATTAAGCCAGGAGGGCATGAAGAAAAAGAATATTATCTAGTAGATATCCTAAAAGATGTAAGAGCTGAAATGGCTGAAGAAAAAATGAAAACAGCAGCAGATGCAAGTGCTAGTGGAACATTATCATTTGATAAAATGACATTAGTTCAAAGAATTAAAGCAATTGATTCTGTATTAGATTCTGATATTAGACCAATGCTAGTAATGGATGGTGGAAATATGGAAATTATTGATATTAAAGAGAATTTACCTCATTATGATTTATATATCAGATATTTAGGTTCATGTTCAGGATGTTCGTCAGGATCTACTGGAACTTTATATGCAATCGAATCTGTATTACAACAAAAAATTGATGAAAACTTGAGAGTTTTACCAATCTAATTAATACAACAAATAAATATCTACAATTACAAAAAAGGCTTGTGCAGTTTGCATGAGCCTTTTTTATAGCTTATAAATAATTATACAAGCAATAAAAGATAAAAATAATGCAGAGATTTTTTCTATCAAATCAATATATTTATTAAAAACTTTTTTTATCTTTTCTAAACTAATAATATAAACAATAAAAATATCCCAAATCAATACAGCAAAAAACATCCATAATGCATAAATAATTTGAATAGAAAAAGGTGTAGATTTTTCAATAGTAATTGAAAACATAGTAAAATAAAAGATAAAATTTTTAGGATTTAATACAGCACTAATAAAACCCTTTATAAAACTATCAAATAAATTATTAGCATTTTCATATTTTATATGTTTATTAAATAAATCTCTTTTTTTTGATTGAATTAGATAATAAGATATAAAAAATAGATATAAAGATCCTAAAATTTTTAGAGAATTAAATACATAAATATTCTCTTTTATAATTGTAATTCCAAATAGTGCTAATAGTATATAAATTAAATTAGCAATAGAGATACCAAAAGCACTCATAAATCCAGCTTTTCTACCATATTTTAATGTTGAGTTAATGATAATAAAAAAATCAACACCAGGGCTTATAAGTGCCATAAAATGTGCAAAAACTAAAATTAGAAAATCTTGTAAATATATTTGTAATTCCATAAATCTCCTTTAAAAAAAGATTGTATGAAAATTAAGAAATTAATTATTGTACAAAATTGTCTTGGTATTGTTTGGGAGTAATTGCAAGAATTTTTTTGAAGTTTCTATGAAAATGGCTTTGGTCAAAAAAACCACACTCAAGTGCTGTTTGAGAGATACTTAATCCATTTTTTAATAAATCTTTTGCAAATTCAATTTTTAGATTTATAAAATAGGAATGAGCAGGAATATTTAACTCTTTTTTGAATAATTTAGTTATATAAAATGTTGAAAGATTAAACTCTTTTGATAAATCATATAGACTTATATCTTCTTTGATATTGTAATTTAGATATTCAATAATTTTATTTATAATAGAGTTATCATTAATTTCAATTTTAATTTCTTGATTATATTTCACATATAAAGAAGTGAAAAATTCTATTAAAAGTGTCTCTTTTTCTAAAATTAAACTATTTGAAAAAAGTAATTCACATAGTTTAATAAAATTATTATAAATAGTTTTATTGTTTATTAATTCATTTGAAAAAGGAATAAATCCTTTTATATTTGGAAAAATACTTTGTTGAATACTAAAACACCAATCTTTTGATAAATATAACATATAGAGTCTATTTACAGTTTTACTATTATTGTTACAGCTATGACTTGTATTTGGATTTACAATTGCTAATTGGTTTTTTTGAAGGTTAAAAGTTTTGTTTTTATTTGTATAAATTCTTTTTCCATTTAATATGGCTCCAATTGATAATGTATTATGAATATGCTCTTTATAGCAATTATTAGATTTTGAGTATCTAAGTTCTAGATAGTTTAATTTTTTATCTGTAAAATATAGTGTTTGATTCATTGTCTGTAAGTCTATTAATATCTTCATTAAAAACTTATTATAAAAATTAATATCGCTATAAAGCACACTTTGTTACAATTCAATTCTTTCAAATCTTCATAAAATCGGAAATCAGTGGAAATATCAAAAATCAAAGAACTTTGTCATTCTCAATCACTTTATTATTATGATTATGTAAAAAAATATAGTGAACATAATGGAAAAACTATAGAAAAAGTTCACTCTATCTCTTTTCAAGAAGGAAGTTCTCCACTATTATTTGAAATAAAGCTTGAAAAACCTATCTTTGATTTTGAAAAAACTTATTATAAGAATAATTTTACAAATGAGTATTATTTCAATAAGAGAGATATTTTAATAAAAGAGTATGACGAAAAAAATAGATTGCTTTATATACAAGTATTAAGAGAAGATATAAATCTAAAAGAGTTAAGTCCTGATGACTTTTATGTAGTTACAGATTTACTTTTTTTAATAAATAACTTAATTGAATGGTACGAAAAGAATGGTTTAGAATTAAACTTTTCAAATAAAATTCCAAGTATTTTAAACCCAAAATTTGATATTTGTATTGATACTATTTTAAATGAAAATCAAATTGATGCGGTAAATACTATATTTCAAAATACATATTCATATATTTGGGGACCACCTGGAACTGGAAAAACAAAAGCAGTTTTATCAACTAGTGTTTTAAACTATATATTCAAAGATAAAAAAGTTTTAATAGTTGCACCCACAAATGTAGCTTTAGAGCAGATTCTTTTTGGGGTTTTAGAAAATACTGAAAAACTACAAATTCCAAGGGAAAAGATTCTTAGATTTGGAATTCCTTCAAAAGATTTTTTTGATAGATATCCTGAAATTTGTGAAACAAGAGGTTTAGAAAAAGTTCTTGAAAGTCTAGAAAATGAGATTAAAATTATAAATAGGGTAATAAAATATCGAGATGGAAAACTTATCTCTTCAGATTTAGAAAAGATAAATAATTTATTTTTTATTTTAGAAGAAAATAAAGAGAAGATAAAAAAACAAGAAGAAAGAATAGAGTATTTTCAACCTTTGATAAATATTATAACTCAACCATTAAAAGCCTATCACTTTGTAAATAATTGTAAAATGATAAAAGAAGCTATAAAAAAAAGAGAAGAAAATTTTTGTGTAAATTATGATGAAAAGTTAATAGAAGAAAATAGATTAAAAGAAGTTATAAACATAGATTGTATAAGGGAAAATATCAAAGAATATGAAAGAATAATTGATAATCTAAATGAAGAGAATATTAAGATTTTATCTCAATCAAAAGATTTAATTAAAAGTGAAAAAATTTATAATGAGATATTTAAAGATTTATCAAATGAAAATATCCAAGAGAAAAGAGTCTTACTTAATGACAAGATTTTACAAATAAATTTATGGTGCAAAACAAATCAAGAAAATCTTAAAGAGCTAACAAAAAATTCAACTGATAATCTAATAAATGAAGCCTTAGATGAACATCATAAAAAATTTGATGAAAATAAGTTAAAGAATAGAATTAACGAATTAATAAATGACAGAAACTTTATATTAGAACAAAGTACAAAACAAAGAATAAAATATTCTCAAATTTTAGCCATGACAATTGATGCTTTTATTCAATACACATTAAAAGATAAGATAGATGTTGATCATATTTTTTGTGATGAAGCTGGATATATGTCAAATATAAAAGCTCTAAGTCTTTTTAAAAATAATTGTCCTATTACATTTTTGGGAGATCATAGGCAACTTCCTCCTATTAGTGAAGTAAAAAATGATGATGTTAAAGCTATGAAAAATAGTTTTTTATATTCTCAATCATCTTTATTTTTTGAAAGTATATTTTTAAAAGAAAATGAAGATGAATTGTATAAAGAATTTTTAAATCAAACACTACCTAAGTATGAAAAAACAATTCAAAAAAATCTTAAATTTACCCATAGATTTGGAATTAATCTAGCAAGAGTTTTAAATAAGTTTGTATATAAATTCGGTTTTAAATCTGCATTAAATTATGATACACAACTACTGTTTATAAATAGTAATTCAAATACAAATGAAGCAATCGAGCGTTCAAATTTAGAAGAAGCATTAATAATAAAAGAGTTAGTAAAAAAACTAGAAGGTAAATCTTTTGCTATTTTAACTCCATATAAAAAACAAGTAAAAGTTTTAAAAAATATTTTAGGAAGAAGATATTTTGATAATATTATGACAATTCATAAATCCCAAGGAAGTGAATGGGATAATGTGATTTTTTCAGTTGTTGATGATTCAAATTTTGGAAAAAGAAAAATGTTTTTTACAAATACTTTAAATGATAATTTCAAAAGTCTTAATTTAATAAATACAGTGGTAAGTAGAACGAAAAAAAGATTGATTATAGTTGCAAATGAAGAGTTTTGGGTAGAGCAAAAAGATACTCAATTAATAGGAAATATTATAAATATATCAAAAAAAGTAAGCTTATAAATAAATATCAATAAAAATTTATTATATAATTTATTTAATGACTATTTAAATTAAAAGGATTATCATGTTTACAATATATAATAACGGAAACGTTGGATTTAGAAGTACAGCTGATAATTTATATGAACTTAAAAATGTTGAGGAATTATCATCGACAAGATTAAAGCCAGATGAAGGTTTTATTCAACAATTTAATAATAAAAAAGATCAAGGACAAAAAGAATCAAATGAAAATGCTATTGAACAATATAAAAAAATGGCGAATATTGATACCCTTGAACCCGTATATCAAGTAAAAGATATTATGACAAGAAATTGTATTTATATAGATGCTCAATCAACTATAGAAGAGGCATATAATTCCTTAAAAGACTTAGATATTAACCAAATGCCAGTTGTTTCTTTTTCTAAAAAAATCATAGCAATGATAAATAAAGAACATATTTTATATCTTTTAATGGATGATATAGAAAATAGTAAATATACTTTGAAAAAAAAGCTAAATGATTTGTATTTAGATGAAGTAATTACAGCTGATCCCATTTCAGATATTAGAAGAGTTGCAAAAGTTATGATAGATCTAAAACTAGATGCAATTCCTATTGTAGATGAAAATGATATTCTTCAAGGAATTGTTTCTAAAACAGATATTATTAAAGCTATTTCTAGTATTCCACACATGCAACTTTGGTCATAAGTGAATAAACTAAAAAGATATTCTTTTATACAATTATTATAAAATTTTTATATAATTTTCAGATATAATTTCAAAAAAAATAAAGAGTATATATGGAATTTTTACAAGATATAACCACTACATGGATTATTATATTTATTATTACAGGATTTATAGCAGGTTATGTAGATTCTATTGCTGGTGGCGGAGGAATGATTCAAGTCCCTGTTTTATTATATAGTGGAATTCCACCTGTTTTTGTCCTTGCGACAAATAAAATGGCAGGTCTTTTTGGGGCTTTAATGGCAACTATAAAATATTTTATAAGTAAAAAAATATCAATTAGAGTAGTTAAAATTGCAATAATTCCCTGCTTACTTGCTTCTTATGTGGGAAGCTTACTTGTTATGTTTATACCTGATTATATTATACAATGGGCTATTTTAATAGCAATTCCTATTGCATTAGTTTTTTTACTTAAAAAAAGTTCAAAAATTAAAGAAGAAGATACAAAACTTTCAAATAAAAATATTGTTTTAGCAACTGCTCCTATTGGATTTTATGATGGATTATTAGGGCCTGGAACTGGAACTTACATGACAATATCTATGAAAAAGTTTTTACATTTAGATTATATTATTTCAACTGCATCAACAAAGCCATTAAATTTAGCTACAAACTTAGGTTCTGCAATTGCCTTCGTTTATGCAGGAAAAGTTTTATGGATGATTGCTATTCCTATGGCAATAGCTAATATGGCTGGATCATATATGGGAACTCATTTTGCTATAAAAGGTGGAGAGTCATTTATAAAAAAAGTTTTAATTTTTGTATTAGTATTTATGTTAGTGGCAAATATAGTAAAAATTATATTAAATTAAATTTCTATTTGATCATCAAAAATAATCCTGTCTCTACCTTTACTTTTTGCTTCATATAAAAGTTCATCAGCTCTTTTTTTTGCATCTAAGTATGAATCATAATTATTTCTATATGTAACTCCTGCAGAAAATTTTATATGAATACTTTCTTCTTTATAGATAAAATTAGTTGAGTTTATGGTATTTTTTACTCTTTTAATATAACCTTGAACTTCTTCTTCTTTTTCATAGTTTATTAATGCAATAAATTCTTCACCACCATATCTTGCAATTACATCTTCTGCTCTTGTTAATTTTTTTAAGATACTTGCAAAATTTTTAAGTACAGCATCTCCACAAGTGTGACCATAATTATCATTTATTTTTTTAAAGTGATCTATATCATAAAAAATAATTGCATAGTTATTATTAAATATAGAATAGTTTTTTTCTATTTTATCTATTTCATCATGATATGCACGTCTATTAAATACATTTGTTAAAAAGTCAGTTTGTTTTTCTTCTCTTGCTATTATAAGTTCTTCTTCTAGCTTTTTAATTTGTTCATTTAGTGAATTAAATTGTACTTTATGATCATTAATTATTTTACAATTTAATTTAATAGAATTTTCTATTTTATGAATAGTATCAACAAGTTTTGTTTGAACAACTTTTAATTCTCTTTGAGATGCTTCTGACATATCTAATGTAATTAATTCATTTTTGATTTTTAAAATATCTTCACTTGAATTTTCACTTTCATTTAAAGTTTTATCGAAATATCTACTCATTAATGAAGTTAATTTTATAATATCACTTGTTTTATCTTTAAGTATCTTTCTGTCTGAATCAACTCTTTTGTTTGCAATTTCTTTTAGTGTATTTATTGATTCATCTAAAATTATATTTTTTGGAGTTTCAAGAATTTTTAAAATAAATTCTTTGATTTCATTACTTAAATCAGAATCAGAAAATGGCTTTAAAATTTCTTCAAATATTTCAATTAACTTTTTTAATTCATTTTCATTAACTCTATTTGCAAGAACAACAGCTAAATGGTTAAAAGTTTTTATTTCTAATGTTTCTATTTCATGTAGTGTTAATACTTTTTTTATTTTATTAAATAATTCAAATTCAGCAATTTCAATATTTGCATGCTGTGCTTGATTTTTGAATTCAATAAAATAATTTTCAGGTGTTGTAGGAAGATTTTCTTCTTTTAATTGAAATAATGTATTTTTTGTTAATTCTTTAATTTTTCCCAAGAAATAAAACCTTATAATTCTAATATAAAGTATTATAACACTTATTTTTTAATAACTCAACTTTCGCACATAAAAAAATCATCAATTTCTTATGTATAAAAGCTTTATAAAGCCCATAAATAGACACTTTTT
>NZ_JBEVTN010000007.1:0-143083 GCF_040884245.1 Arcobacter sp. s6
CAACAACAACAGCAGATCAAATGATAGCATTAGATGCAACAACAGGTGAATATGTAATAACAAATCCATATTTAGCAACATTACCAGCTAATACAGAAGTAGAAATTAACTTTGATTATACTGTTACTGATTCAGAAGGTGTAAGTGATAGTTCTACGGCTGGTATTTTAATCACTAGTGAAAATGTAGATAAAGTATCTGCATCTTTAGATGATGAAGGAACTTTAGTTCTTGGAGAAGAAAAAGAAATTGATATGTCAAGTTTATTATCAAATATCACTTCAAATATTAATGTAGCTGATATTGATTCAATTGATTTATCAAGCAATGAACATATTCTTTCAAATCTTACAATTACAGATTTCCAAGAGATGGTTTCTGATACTACTTCAAATACACTTGCTATCAAAGGTGAAAATAATGATATCATAAAATTAGATCCTGCAATTTGGTTAAAAGACACAACAGATACAGACACAAATTCAGTTGTTGATAATGCAGATGATAATTTTGTTTCTTACAAAGCTACAGGAACAGATGCTCAAGTATTGACATTACTTATTGATAAAGATATTATTGTTCAAGACATATAACAAAGGGGTAAAGATTTTTCTTTACCCTTTTTAAATAGGATGAATTTTGCTATCAAAACTTTTTAAAAACTTTAAAAAAAAAGATTTTAACTTAGAAGATTTTTACACTACAGATTTACACTCACATTTGATTCCTGCTATTGACGATGGTGTTAAAAGTTTGGATGAGAGTATTGCTATTATCAAAAATATGAAAGACTTAGGCTACAAAAAGATTATCACAACTCCACATATTATGAGTCATAGATTTCCTAATACAAAAGATACTATTTATCCAGGTTTTGAACTTGTGAAAAATGAACTTTCAAAACAAAATATTGATATAGAGTTTGAAGTTGCAGCTGAGTATTATTTTGATGAGTATTTTATTGAAAAGATTAGAGAAAAGGATCTTCTTACTATTGGAGATAACTATGTATTATTTGAGTTGTCTTATACTTCTACTCCATTTGGTTTAGAGCAGGTTGTTTTTGAACTTTTACAAAATGGCTATAAACCAATTTTAGCTCATCCTGAGAGATATACTTATTATTCTAATTCTTTAGAAAAGTATCATGCTCTAAAAGATTTGGGTCTTTTTTTCCAGATAAATCTAAACTCTTTACATAAGTTTTATGGTGCGAAACCAAAGCTTGCTGCTGAGTTTTTAGTAAATAATTCTCTTGTAGATTTTGTTGGAAGTGATATTCATGCTATGAAGTATTTTGATTCTTTAAAAAGTTTTATGCAAGGTGGAAAGTTAAGTGAAGTTTTTGAGAAAAATCAAATAAAAAATTCTTTTATTTGATTTTCTCTTTTTAGTTTTTATCTATTTTTGTAGTATTTACCGTTTCCATAACCATAACCATAGCTAACACCGTAACCATAACCATACTTATCACCGATTTCAACACCATTTAAGATCATTCCAACGTGATTGTGTGAATGTTCTTTGCTTAGTCTATCTAGGTTTCTAATAAACTCTTTTCTAGTATAATTTGCTCTTACAATAGTAAATGTAATATCTGAATAATTCATAAGAATAAGTGCATCTGTTACAAGTCCAACAGGTGGTGTATCCATGATAATATAATCATAAGATTTTTTTAACTCTTCTAATAAATTCTTCATAGCATCTGTTAAAATAAGTTCAGAAGGATTTGGAGGTAAAACACCTGTAGTTATTACATCAACATTTTTTGAGTTTGTTTTTTTGATAACTTCTTCTAAACTATTTTGATGAGTAAGATAGTTACTCATACCTATATTATTTGGCAATCCAAACTCTTTGTGAACACTTGCTTTTCTTAAGTCTAAGTCTAAAACAATAACTCTTTTATCACTTTGACCTATTATTTCAGCTAATTTTGCTGTAACTGTTGTTTTTCCTTCTCCTGAAACTGATGAAGTTATTGAGATAACTCTACTTTTTTCATTTTGTGGTAAAAACTGCAAGTTTGTTCTTATCGATCTAAATGCTTCTAGGAAAATATTAGATGTTTTTTTGTTTTTATTTAACGGAACTACACCATATATAGGCATTGAACTATATTTTTCTATCTCTTCTGTATTTTTAATAGTGTGATTTAAAAACTCTCTTAAAAAGGCATAAGCAAGTCCCACAATAATACCTAATATCATACCAACTAGAACTATAAGTATTCTTTTTGGTTTTATAGGTTTATTGAAATTTAAAGCTTGATCTAAAATTCTTCCATTTGAAATAGTAGAAGATTTTAAAATAGCTGTTTCAGCTCTTTTTTCTAGTAAAAATGAATAAACTTTTTCATTTACATTGAAGTGTCTTGTAAGTCTTGTCAAATCTCTTTCTTGTTTTGGTAAAGTTTCTAATGAACCTTTAAATTTCACAATCAAGGCATTTAAAGAAGATTTTCTTTGGCTTAATTGACTTAAATTGTTTTTCAAAGAAGCGATGATTTGTCTTCTTAGAGATGAAATAGTTTTAGTAAGCTTTTGAACTTCTGGATGTAACTCTGTATAATCTAAAAGAAAAGTATCTTTTTGAGAAGATAATTCATGTAAGTTTTTAACCAAACTTGCAAGAACTGGATCTGCAAAAGTGATAGAACCTACTGTTAGTCCTGATAGATTTTGGTTGTTTGAGATGTATTGATATAGATTACTCATGATATTTTCTTCTATATTCAGCTCTTGAATTTTTGTTTCATATTCTACTAGTTGTTGTGAAACATTTTTTGCTTTATCTGATAAGCTTATTACGTCATTTGATTCTTTATACGACTCTAGGTCTGATTCTGAAACTTTTAGTTTGGCATTTATCTCATCAAGTTGATTATCTATAAATGTTAAAGATAGGTTTGCAACTTCTGATTTTCTTTGAATTTCTTGTTCTAAATATGCTTTAAATAAACTATTTAATAAATCAGCAGCTCTTAGTGAAACACCATCTTCAATAGATACTTGAAGTATAGATGATAGTTCAGATACTTGACTTACTGATAAAGCATCAAAATAAACATTTGAAGCTATACTTGGATGAACAAAAGAGAAACTATACTCTTCATTTTCAAGTGGAGATAGTTTTGTGATCTCTATAGTGAACCACTCAGTTGAAATCTCTTCGTTGTATTTATGAACTTTATCATAAGAAATCATTTCATAGTCTTCAAGTGGTTGAACACCAAGAAGAGCTAGGATACCTCTTTTTGAGTATTTTGAGATAGGTTTTATTTCAAGTCTAAATGACTCATCATCAATAGGAGTTAAAATAAAGTTTGTTCCATAGATATTATCTTCTAACACTTTATCGATTACTATAAATGGAGAGTTTTTATAGTACTCTCTTTGTCTATAGTTTTTTATTGTAAAGTATCTTGTTCCTAAATTTAAGTTTTTTACTGCTTGATCTTGTAGAGATTTTGATTTGAAAATTTCTATTTGATTTTCCACATTTACTGTTCCACCTGAAAAAGCTTGTTTTAGTGCATCATCTGCATTGAAACTTTTTGTATCTTCTTGTAGTTCAATAGTTGCAAAAGATGAATAAACACTTGGTTTAGTATATGCAAATACAGCAGCACCGAGTGTGAATATTATCGCAAATAATGCGATAATATACTTGTATTTCATAATAGTCTTAAATAAATCGGCTAAATCGATTTCGTCATTTTGTATTTGGTTATTCATAGGCCTACTCATAATCATACAAAATTTGTTTTCTTTGTACAAATGGATTTAAGATACTAGATACCATATCAAAGAATGGCATGATCTCTTCAAACGCCTTATTATAACCTTTTAGATTTCTAGGTTGCACATAGATGATGTCGTTAGGTCTTAGTAATAAACTAGAGTCATTTAGTGCTACGATATTTGCTAAGTCTATAGTTCTAACATTTGGATTTCGCAAGTCCCCTCGGATGATCTTTACATTGTCTCTTGCTGCAAGATCTGTTAAGTCTCCACTTTGTGCTATTGCTTCAACTACGTTCATAGTACCATTTGTTACAGATACTACTCCTGGTTTTTTTACCTCTCCGATTACTATTACCCTTTGGTTTTTTATCTCTGTTTTTACATAAGGATTTTTGATGTAAAGTTTGTATTGTTCTATTAGTTTAGCTGTTGCTTCATCTTCTGTTAGACCTACAACTTCAACTGTTCCTATAAGAGGTAGTCTTACAGTTCCTTTTTGTGTAACAAGAAGTCCTATATCGTCACCTTTCGCAGTTAGGTTATTGTCTGTTCTACTTGTAAGGATAGAAGTCATTTGTTGAGAGCCTTGCCCTGACTGTACATAAACTGTGATAGATAGCCTGTCATTTGGCGCTATCTTATTCTCATATTGTACTTCACTTTCGTACTCTGGAAGTGATATTTTTGTTAGGTTTTCACCTTTTTTCGTTTCTGTTTGAAAAAGCTTGTAATCTTTTGTCGAACAAGCACTAAATAAAAACATACTTAGTAGTACTAGAGAATTTAGTATTATTTTTTTCATTCGCTCCCTTTGGATTTAGATAAATTTAATAGACATATAATAACACATTCTATTATAAAATATCAAGCTACATATGTATAAATATTGCAATTTGGTGACAAGATTCCAAAAATAATAAACTGTATAATTTTTAATATATTTTTAAGAATATAAGTTAAAAAATTATGCTAAAATGACACTATATAAATATAGGAGATTCTTAAATGAAAAATAACGAATTAGAAAAAGTGAATTCAAGAAGAAGCTTTATGAAAAAAGCTGCATATGCAGTTCCAACAGTAATAGCTATTAGTCAACTAACAAGTCCGATGACAGCGCAGGCTGCATCAAAAATTACAGGTAATGCTGAAACAAACCCTACTAATACTGCTGCTGGTACAGATAGAGGTGATGCTTACAATCTTTTCGGTAGAAGATAACAAAAAAATATTCAATGTTGCTGTATGACTATCAAATATTTTTTGATAAAATAGACTCAAATCAGCCAAAATCAAAAATCCTAAAAGAGTCAAAAGCTCTTTTAGTTGATAACTCTCATATACTACTTTTTTCTAATAATCAAAATAGAAAAGTAGCTATCACAAGTGATAAAGCATTTACTCCCGATCAAACAAATCAAAACATAAATTTTTTAGTAGAAGATGTAGTTACTTTTTCAGTAAAAAAAGGTGAAAATACTATTTTCTATAGATTGTATAAAGAAGGTACTCAAGAGCTTGCTTTGTACTGGCTTAGTCATACTTTTTTACCTATACTGTTTACTATAGAAGAGATATACTATTTTTTACATGCAGGGGCTGTTCTTATAGAGTCTAAACCTGTTTTATTTGTGGCGGATTCTTTTGGGGGGAAGTCCACTATGACTGATTTTTTTATAAAAAAAGGTCATACTATGATTTCAGATGATAAAGTAGCTGTTTATGAAGATAATAAAAATATCATGGCTGTACCTTCATATCCTTATCATAGACCATATAGAAAGGTAGAAGATCTAGGTTATTCTGTGGAAAACTTTGCAAAAGAGCCAAAAGTAATGCATGCTATTTTCAATCTAGTAAAAGCAGATGAAAAAGATGAGATAAAAATCGAAGAAGTTCTAGGAGTGGAAAAGTTTAGAATTCTTAAGTTTTCTACAGAAGTAGAGCTTCACCTAAACAATAAATCAAGATTTGAAATGCTTTCAAAAATAGCAAATAATGTAAAACTATACAATATCTTCGTACCATGGGATATAAATAGACTAGAAGAAGTTTATCAAACAATCGTTAGTTTCATAAAAAAGGATAAATAAATGAATATCAAATCAAAAGTTACAATATCAAAAAATGTATTTGCACAAGAAATAGATGATGAAACTATAATCTTAGATTCGACAACTCAAGAGTACTTTTCACTAAATGAAATAGGAAAAGTTATTTGGTCTTTGTTATCAGAAAATAAAAACCTAGAACAAATAAAAGAAGAAATGCTAGAAATGTATGAAGTTCCAGAAGAACAGCTTGAAAAAGATGTTTTAAACTTCCTTCAAGCCTTAGAACAAAAGGGATTAATCAGTATTGATTAATCTCTTTTTTGATTGTATTAAGTCACTAAAATAAAATTCACATAAAACTATATCTAGATGTTTTATTTCCATATCTTATCCTCATTAGAGTCTTTCCATTCTTCAATAAGATTTGCACTATGATTTGAAAAAGTCTTAATTTCTAGATAGTCTTCATTTATAGTTTTGATTGTAGATTCTTCTACTTTCTCTTCTATTATAGAAACTTCATTTTTTGGTAGGTTCTGTAAAAAATATATAACTTTATCAAAAACTTTATCTTCAATATGTAATTTTATAGTATGCATAAATATTCCTTTATTGATAATAGCCATTAGTTTGAAACTTGACTTTGTAAAATAATAGCTTAACTTGAGTTTATTTATTCTTTTATAAAGATGTTTTAAACTTCCTTCAAGCCTTAGAACAAAAGGGATTAATCAGTATTGATTAATCTCTTTTAAAATCATCGCTGATTCTTACGATATCATCTTCTCCCGTATATTCTCCAACTTGTGCTTCTATTAAAACTACTGGAATTTTTCCTTCATTTTCTAGTCTATGAAGTTCTCCCATTTTGATATATGTGCTTTCATTTGGTCTTACATATTTTTTCTCATCACCTACTGTTACGGTTGCAGTTCCACTTACTACTATCCAGTGTTCATTTCTATGGAAGTGTTTTTGTAAAGATAGACGTTTACCTGGTTTTACTTCTATTCTTTTGATTTTATATCCATCTGCTTCTTCTAAAACTGTATATGTTCCCCATGGTCTATGACCTGTTAAATGGATATTGTGTAGTTCTGATGTTTTTCGAACTTCTTCTACTACTTTTTTTACTTTTTGAGAAGAGCCTTTTTTTGAGATCAAAATAGCATCACCTGTATCAACTATAATACAATCTTCCATATCTACAGTTGCTATTACTCTATCTTTTCCATATATTAGATTGTTTTTACTATCTATTGAAATATGTTTATCATTTAGAGTATTTCCATTTTCATCTTTTGGAAGTTCTTCATAAAGAGCATCGAAGCTTCCCACATCACTCCAAGCGATATCTGATGGAATTACTTTAACTATATCAGATTTTTCCATTACAGCGTAATCTATAGACTCATCTGGAATAGCTTCCATATGAGAATGTTGAATTCTCAATGTTGAATTATCAATTTTTTTATTATCAAATGCAGTTTTACAAGTGTTATATATCTCAGCAGAGTATTTTTCTAACTCATCTAGAAATACACCTGCTTTAAAACAAAACATTCCAGAGTTCCATAGGTATTTTAATGGTAAATTTTGAATGCTTAATTTTGTATTTTCATCAATATAACTTTGTGCTAATTCAAGATTTGGTTTTTCTTTAAAACATTCAACATTCATCATTAAAGATTCATCATTTTCAAGCTTCGCTTGAATATACCCAAATCCAGTTTCTGCAAATGTAGGAGTTATTCCAAAAGTAACTAGTTTATTATCCTTTGCAAACTCTTTTGCTTTTTTTAAAACTTTTTCATACTCTTTTTCATCTTTGATTAGATGATCAGATGGAGTTACTAAAACTATCTCATCATAATCTAGCTGCATACAAGCAAGTGCGATAGCTGGAGCTGTATTTCTTCCAACAGGTTCTAGTAGATATTTATTATTTGTTTTTCCTAGATCTTCTAGTTGATCTAATGCTAGAAAATACTGCTCTGTATTTGAAACTATAAATTGTGATTTACAAACTTTTGAGTTTCTTTCAACTGTAAGCTGAAATAATGACTTATCGTCAAATAGCTTTACAAACTGTTTTGGCATCAGACTTCTGCTGATTGGCCATAGTCTTGTACCACTTCCACCGCATAGGATTATGTTTGTCATTTGTTATTCCTTTTATGATACTTGCTAATAAATTTTAGTATTATTTATAATATATTATGTTAGTATCCGTATTATATTTTAATAATAATTAATATTAGGAATAAGTTATAAATAATCTAGACAAGTTAGTAAATGACAATATCATTCTCATAATCGAATGTTGTAAAATAGAACAAAACTCTAAGCTAATAGAAGAAAAAGTATCTTATATAAAAGATTGGGATGAGTTTATATCTACAGCTTATTCTCATGGAGTTTTTCCTTTAGTATATCTTACACTTAAAAAATATGAAGATAAAATCCCATCAACTATATTAAACCATATGAAATCGATATATATGAATATAGTAAAACAAAATATGCTTATGACTAGTGAACTTATAAAAGTACTAAAATTATTAGAAGAAAATGATATAGAAGCTATACCTTTTAAGGGGCCTATTCTTTCTGAATTGGCTTATGGTGATGTAATTTCTAGGCAATATGTTGATTTGGATATTTTGATTAAAGAAAAAGATTTAGAAAAAGTTTATGATTTATTAGTTTGCAATAATTTTAATTCTATGGTAAAAAAAGAATTTATTAATAATAAATTGTTTTTAGAAAAAAATAGTGATATTACATTTGTAAATGAAAATAATGGAATAAATATAGAAATACATTGGAAACTATTTAGAACAAAATTTTCATCAAAATTGAATAATGAAAATTTCTTTGATGGTAAACATAAAATAAAAATTAATAACGATGATATTAATGTTTTTAATGCTGAAATATTATTGGTATATTTATGCATGCATGGTTCAAAACATAAATGGGAAAGAATAGAATGGATAAGTGATATAGATAAACTTTTGAGCAAAGAACAAAATATTAACTGGAAAGTAGTTCTTGAAATTGCTAAATCATCTAGCTGTTTAAAAATGTTGTATTTAGGCTTATATATAAGTTATTTACTATTTGATACTTCTATTTCAAATATAAATGGTAAAGAGTTAGAAAAACAAACTTATAAAAATATGATAAATCATATTTTTAAAGAAATAACAAATATAAATAATCTTAGAGCAGAAACAGATAAAAACCTTGATTCAATAAAATTTCATTATCATTTAAATGAAACTTTTTTTGAAAAAATAAAATTCTTAAAAAAGACTTTTCTAGAAATATCTGATAATGATACAAAAAATTTCAATTCTAATAATATACTCTTTCACTATATAATAAAATTAAAAAGACTTTTTAAAAAGTATCTCTAATATTTTTATGAAAAAAATATTTATAATAATAGTTTTATTCTTAACTTTTATATTTAATTTAGGAAAGATATTAGATTTAACCACAGAACCTATAACATCAGATATTATAGTAGTTTTTGGAGGTGCAAAATATTGGAGGATTGTTAAAGGATTAAATTTATATTTACAAAATTATTCTACAACTAACAAAATAATACTTCCTAATAAGGAATATTCAAAATTAGTTCTAAAAGAAGGCTTTTCATATGATTTTATAATAAAAAATAATATTATTAAATCGAATATTTTGTATTTAAATCATGTTTCAAATACAATGGAAGAATTATTAGAAATAAAAAAATATTTAAAAGAAAACAATTTAAATAAAGTAATTTTTATAAGTCATCCGACACATTCTTTGAGAATTAAACTTTTAGCAAATATTATTGCAGATTATGAAAAAGATAATATCCAAATAAATTTTGTTTCAGCTGATGATACAAAGGTGTGGAATAAACAATATTACTTTTTAGAATGGCAGTCGATTAAGTTGGTATTTTTAGAGTTAATAAAAATACCATATAATCTTATAAAATATACTATATTTTTATAATTTCCCAAGTTTGAGTAAAATTAAGAATTTAACTAAATTAAGTTGTCTTCCTATTCTTGTAGGTTCTTTTAAAAGTCTATAAAGCCATTCACAATGATAATCTAAGAAAATCTTTGGAGCACGTTTCTTATATCCACCATAGATATCAAAACTACCACCAAGACCCATGTAAAGTGCTGGATGTACTTTGATTAGCTCATCCATCAAAAACTCTTGTCTTGGAGTTCCTTGTGCTACATACACAACATCTGGTTTTAGATTTTTTAATTTTTCTTTTAATTCTTTTTTTTGATCTTCATTTATAAAACCATTTTGATAACCTAATATATTTATATTTGGATATTCTTGTTTTAATTTTTTTACAGTATTTTCAATAACTTCAGTAGTTGTACCAATAAGATAAAATGATTTTTCATTTTGGTATTTATTTATTATATCAAGCCAAAATTCACTTCCAGGTATTTTATTAGCTTTTAATCCCTTTTGCTTTAGTGCCATAACCGCACCAACTCCATCTGGATAACCTATATTTTTATTTATTATATTTTTAAGTTTTTTATCTTCTTTTAGTATTTTTTCAGCATTTATAGCTACAAGAATATTTTTTTTATCATTTATATAATCTAAAAATTCATCTTTTGAAGTAAAAGAATTTATTTTAAGTCCATTAACTATTGCATTATTTTTTATCATTGGTAAACTCCAAAAAGTAGTAAGAAAAAGAATAGAACATCCAAGCCTGCGCCCATCTCATATATGGTATTTTAGATGATTTGGATGGTTTTAATTGATAATAAAAATATCCTTTTTCATCTTGCATGTTATTTATAGTCCAATTAAGTACTTTATCTACTAATTCTTTATTATTTTTAAGTTGATTAAGTTTATATAAAGTAGCTATAAATTGAGCTGGTGCATGAACATCAATAGGATATGTTTTATTATCATAGTATTTAGGTGTCCCATCTTCTAAAAAGAAATTATTAAGATAATATTTTAACCCTTTTTCAATTACAACATTAAAACTATCGTCTCCTGTATATTTTTGATAATCATAGATACATTCTAAGTTATATCCCGTATGGAAGCTATCTACCCAATCTTGTATTTTTAATTCACCATAAATCCAAGCCCCATCTTCTCTTTGTGTATTAGCACAAGCAGTAACTGAATCTTTAGCAATTTTTAGTAATGTTTCTTCTTTCGTATAGCTATAAACTCTTGCTAGAAGTTTACTTCCTAATAAAGATGCGTTATAAACTCTTGTATTATCATAAGGAGAATATGAAAAAATAAAACCTTCTTTTTTTGTAGTTCTATTTAAGTCATTGATAATAAATTTAGTACTACTAATAGCAGTATTTAAATATTTCTCTTCTTTTGTAATATCATATGCATCAAGTAAAGCTGAAGAAATAAATGATGTTGCTACAACAGTAGGTGTAGTTTTAGGTAAGAAAAATGCTCTTGATTGCCAATCAAAATTATATCCCCAACATGAACCCGAGTACCCTTTTGATTGTAGTTCAATTAATTTATCGGCTAGAAAAATTATATGATTTAAATATTCTTCTTTTTTTTCTACTTTGTATAGGTTACAATAAGCAGTTAAAAAAAGACCTAATCCTTTTGGATTGTATTCTTTATCTATCAAAAATAGATTTCTTAAGTTGATAGGATTCCTTTTAAATAGTTGTATCCAAGCTAATCTAAAAAATTGAACTTTATTTAAATATAAAGCATTGAATACTTTACTATTTAATCCATCATATGGATCCCAACCTTTGAAATTTTCTTTTTCACAATATTTTTTTAGTTTATCGAAGCTATTTAACATTTATTACCTTTTCAATTTCTATATAAATTCTTTCAGCAACTACAGTATTTAGTAGTTTTTCATTTGCATAATTAAAATTAAATTTTGAGAAATTGGATATTTTGTTTTTATCTTTTATTAAAGATTCTAAACTATTAGTTAATGCAATTACATTGTTAGGTTCTATTAAATATCCCATTTCCTCATTTCTGAAAAATTCTTTTAGTCCACCCATATTAGTAGTTATCACAGGCATTCCAAAAGCCATTGCTTCTAGTATAGAAGTAGGCAATCCTTCTCCATAAAATGTTGGAAATGCATAAATATGACATTTTGTAAATAAATCAATTTTTTCTTTTCCCTCAACTCTTCCTAATACATGTATTTTTGAATTATTTTTTGATATTTTTTTTACTTCATCTAAATCTTCACCATCACCAGCAATAAAAAGTTCTATATTATAATTATTAGCTAGTTTATTAAAAGCTTCAATTGTTTCAAAAATTCCTTTTTCCTTAATCATTCTTGCTAGAAATAGTATTTTAAATGTTTTTGTACTATTTATATCTTCTAGTTTTTCTTCAAAATTAAAATTTTCTATTAAACCACTATCTACGTTTGTTGTTTCAATAATAATCTCACCTTTATATCCCCATTCCTCTAATTTTAATTTAAAATCTTTTGATAAAACAAAAATCTTTTTTGCCTTAGCAAAACTATTTAAAAAAAAATTTTGATATTTTTCTGTTACTTTTTTCTCGAAATGTAAATTCCAACCATGGAAAAATACTACAAAAGGAATGTTTTTACTAATTAGTTGTTTAGCAAAAAAACCATCTCTAAAAAAACTATTAAATCCTAAAGACGGATTTAAAAAAACTAATGAACTATTATTAACTTCTTTTCTAAATTTTAATTGTTCATTTATCATAGCAAAAGGATTTTTTCCATTTCCTCCTACTTGAAAAGTAGTTATATTAAATTTTTTATTCTTTTTTAATCTAGGCAATAATGAATTCCAATAAGAAGCTACTCCACCTGAAATATGAAGTTTTGGAGTTATAATAAGTATATTTTTATTCATTTACTTTTTCTCCTTCATATTATTATAAATTCCGAGATATTTATTAGTAATTGTATTTATGCCAAAGATACTTTCCCCAAAAGTTGATATTTCTTTTCTATCTATACTTAATAACTTCTCAAGTATAGAAGAATTGATATTTGTAAGTTCTACTATTTGCCCATATTTTGTTTGTCTTATAATATTAGTAACAATCGCCATAGAATTATTTGCAATAATTGGTAGCCCACAGCATAAATATTCGCTAAATTTAATTGGTGAAGCAACATTATTTACAATATCATTATTGCGTATTATTATTCCAATATCAGCTGCATTTAGATAATCTGATACTACAGTATAGTCAACAAATTTACTAATTATATTTTTATTCAAATATTCTTTTTTAGTTAACATAAGTACTTTAAATCCTCTATCTATAAGAGTATTTACAATTGCATCATCATTTTGCCAAGCTTGACTAGAACCACTAGAAAATACGAATAAAATATCATTATCTGTTAATCCAAGTTCTTTTCTTATTTTATGTCTTTTATTTTCATTAAAAGTAAATGATTTACCTGATATTGTTGGAATAACAGATATATTAGAATTTTGAATTTTATAAGTATCTATTATATACTTTTTTAATTCTTCAGTTACTGCGTTGAAATATTTAACATTTTTCAATTTGTATTGCATTAGATTCTTAAATTGAAACAATTTTAAGAATTTAAGAATATTATTCATTTTTCCATAATATTTTACTTCTTCATAAACTGATCCTCTTATATCAACTAAAAGATTAGGATCTTCTTTATGCTTTTTTAAATAAGAAGAATAAGTTAAAGTACCTAAAAACTCTGTTCGAGTATGAATGATGTAATTACTATTAATGCCAATTAAATTAAATATATTCGATAATGAAACTTCTGTTAAATAATTAAAAAAAGGATATATAGGATAAGTTTTAAAATAAAATACATTTATATGTTTATTTAAACCTTTGATATTTTCATCAAAAGGAAGGTTTTTTAGTCCAATTAATAATGTTATACCTTCAAAATATTTTGTTTCTTCAATAGAATTTAGAAGTTCTACAACTTGAGAGAAAAAAACTGGATTTATACCTTCTGTTATATATAATAATTTCATAATTAATTCCTTTTATTTTATTACTTTGATTGCTGGATTAAGTGTATAACCATTTAAGTATTTTTTACCTCTGGTTGATTCTTGTTGAATATGTATATCAGAGTAACCATTTTGCTTAATGTTAAATAAAATTGGCGTTAAATAATAAAAAGGTTTTAATGTCATCTCATCTTTTTTTTGAGAGTTTTTTAATATTACACTATATTCATTTGTAAAGATAATTCCATACATGAAGACATTAATTAATATAAATCTAAACCCGAGCATTATTAATAATACATTTTGATATAAAGATATCTCTTTAAATGTAATTAATGATTTATAAATAATAAATGATCCAAATAATAATGCAGCTAAACTATATCTTTCATATAAAGATTTATAGCTAAGAAAAAATAAAACAATACCAATTAAAATTAGACAAAATTTAATGATATTATTATTTTTAAATGTATCAATTTTTAATAATTTAATCCCTAAATAGTAGATAATAAATATTGGGATTACTTCTGTAAATCTCTGCATATAATCAAATGCATTTAAAGACCCATCTGCCCATTTACTTTCACCTAATACATAACTTTCAGCTAAATTAAAAAATCTAAAATTATTTAGAAAAGATAATTTAAAAATTAATGAAATTATAGTGTTAGAAAATATACCTAAAAATAACATTAAAATAGGATACCAATAAGAGTAAATAAATTTCATTTTAAAGAAATATATACATAAATATATGAATACAAATAAAATACTAGAAGGATGAATACTAATAGATATATAGCTTAGTAGAATAAATAAAATTAGTTTAGAAATTCTTTTATATTTGTTTAAATCATCAACATATAGAAAAAGTAAAAATATACTAGTTGCAAAATAAAATCTATTTAAATCCATTATATCTCTATATATTATAGAAAAAATTGTAAATAAAAAAATATAAATAATCTTGTAATTCTCATTAATTATATTTTTATAATGATTAGAAATTATAAGCCAAATATACAGTGAAAAAAATGTACATAAAAGAATATAATACATATAATCAATATCAAAAATTTTTTTTAAAATAAATGGAATCAAATTATATAATCTAATTTCATTATATCCATATTTCTCATCTGATATTGCAAAGGTTGCATAATAATTGGAAGATGTATCATACATGAGTGGAAAGTATATAAATATTATTGATAAACTAAGTGCTAAAATCAACATACTAACTTTTCTGTTTATTAAAAATTGATACATAGTAAAAACCAAACTGATTATTGGATTTATGCAAAAGAAAAGGTATTGAAGAATAATGCTAATTGATATTTGTTTTTTATTCATTTATTAATTCCTTGAATATATTTTAAATTTGAAAATAAATATAGTATTGAAAAAGTTAAAATATATATTATTGATTGAAAATAAATATTAACATTGATTAAAAATGTAACTGTAGATATTCCTAATACAATTAAACAAATTATCAGAATTTTAAATAATGGGAAAAAGAATTCTTTAAAAGTAGCTTTACAAAGTTTCTTTATGATGAAATGCCACATTGGAACGAGAGTTAATACTATTGTAAAAAATAAACTATAAGCAACACCAATATTCAACCAAATACTTCCAATATAAATTGATAATGGAAAAATACAAAACATCACAACATTCCACCAAAATTCTATTTTTACTTTTCCTGTCGCCATTACTAAAGAACCAATAGGATTGCCTACTGATCTAACCATAAAGTATAATGATAATATTTGAAATATAGGTATTGATTGGCTCCATTCTTTTCCTAATAAAATTATTACAATAGGTTCAGCTAAAACGAAACTCAATAAATATATTGGAAAATTAACCAAAGATATATAATGGACTGTTTTTAAATATGTATCTTTCAATAAAACTATATTATCTTGTAACTTTGATAAGATAGGAAAAGTTATTCTTGTCACTATTGGATTAATTATTTGACTTGGTCTCATAGCTAATTGTTTAACAATGGAATATACACCTAATGATTCAGCTCCTAATAATTTACCTATTAAAATTACATCAAATTGAGAATTAAAGTAATTTAAAGTTGATTGTCCTGTTTGATAGGCTCCGAAATTTAAATATTTTTTTATCTCAATAAAAGAAAATAAGAATTTAGGTTTATGTATTTTTATGCCAAGAATGAAAAATAAGAAACTACTTATACTAATACTTGTTAAGCTAGCTATTATCAATGTATAAACTCCATAATTAAAATACGCGAGAATAACTGCTACAAGTAAACTAAAAAAAGCAGAAAGAATTTCAATTTTTGCAATAATATTAAAATTTAATTCTTTTTGGAATAGAATCTTAAATTGATTTCCAAATGACTGTATAACAAAACTAAATGACAATATTATTAATAATTCTTTTAATCTTGGTTCATTATAAAAATTACTAATTAGAGGTGAGATTATTAGAATTAAAATAAATAAAGAAATACCGATAATAATATTTAACCAATATAAACTAGATAATTGTAATTCATTATTCTCTTTATGATGTATAATTGCATTACTTATCCCTAAATCAGCGAATATTTTTATAAAGCCAATTACAACAGTTAATATTGCCATTAATCCAAAATCTTGTGAAGATAAAAATCTTGCTAAAATTGATATTTGGAGTATTTGAAAAATTGCAATTACTATACTTGAAAATGATGTCCATTTTAAACCATTAAGAACATTTTTTTTTATATTCATATTAAGATTTATTTATTATTTTTTTATATAAAGATTCAAGTGTTATATTATGATTGTTCATCTCAAATTCATTTTTTATAACATCTCTATTTATATCTAATTCTTTCCAAGAAAGTATTTTTTCCATTTTTAATGCATATGTATCAATATCTTTTTCTTCAATTAAATATCCATTTACATTGTCTTTAATTAATTCAGGTATTCCAGAATGAATAGTACTTAAAATAGGAAGTTTCATTGCCATCGCTTCCATAATTGCAGTAGGTATTCCTTCTTGATCACCATTTGATGCTGTTATGCTATGATGTACAAATACATCAGCTTCCATCATTAATTTTATAGCTTCATCTGGTGTAACAAATCCTGTAAATTCTACATAATTATTTAAATCTAAGTCATTGACTAAATTCTGTAAAACTTTTTTTCTTTCACCATCCCCTGTTAGAATAAGTTTGAAATCTTCTTTAACTTGCTTTTCTAGAAATTTTGAAAAAGCTTTTATTGTATATTCATGCCCTTTTTTTTCTACTAATGAAGAAACTTGCAGAAAAATAAATTTATCTTTATTTTTTGTACTCTTTTTAATGTCAAATTTTGATAAATTTATTCCACAATGTAAAATTTGATCATTCTTTATTTTTATGTTTACTTTCTCTAGATTTTTTTTTAAGTAATGTGCTACAAAAACTGGATAAATATTATTTCTAGATAGTACTTCCTTCAACCTTTTTACATAAGATTTTTTTCTCAAAGCTGAACTGGCATCATATCCATGAAAATGTATAACTATAGGAATATCTTTATTATTAATATTATCAATAATTTTTAGCGCTTCTTTCCCAAAATGACAATGAATAATATCTGGACTAATTCTTTCAACTAAACTGTTTAATTCTTTTTTAAAATTTTCATCTTTATATCTTAATGATATATCTAGTCTATCAAGAATTTTTGATATAAGTGAATTTTTAAATGGTAGTTTGACAACATTATCAAAAGTAAATATACCTGAATCTTTTTTTACAATACATGCAAAAGTTAAATTATGCCTCTCTGTTAAATATTCAATTTCATTATTAATAAATGTTGTAGTATTCCCTCCAAAAGCATCAGCATACATCAATATATTCATACTATTTATTAACCCCACAAAAATCAATCACATCTTTACCAAATATTCTTATACCTTTAAACTCTTTATGAGCTACAAGATATACTATAATATCAGCATCATTTATAGCTGTTTCAAAGTTGATTATCTCAAAACTTTTATGAGATTTTAGATTTGGCTCAACTGCAAGTACATCAAGTCCTTGAGATATCAAAGATTTTGTTATATAAACAGCTGGTGATTCTCTTAAGTCATCAATATCAGGTTTAAACGCAAGTCCCATGCAAGCTACTTTTGCTTTTCTTCCATTTTCAGCTTCAAACTTTAGAGCTGCATTTTTTATTTTTTCAATTGACCATTCTGTTTTGTATGTATTTACTTCTCTTGCTGTTCTTATGATTTTTGCATCATCTCCACCTGCATGAACGATAAACCATGGATCAACAGCGATACAATGTCCACCAACACCAGCACCTGGTTGTAGTACATTTACTCTTGGGTGTCTATTTGTTAGTTTGATTAATTCCCATACATCTATACCAAATTTATCACAAAGAATTGATAACTCATTTGCAAATGCAATATTTGTATCTCTAAATGAGTTTTCAGTTAGTTTTGCCATTTCAGCTGTTCTTGCATCTGTTGATAAAACTGCACCACTTACAAATGTTTTATAAAACTCTACTGTTTTTTCAGTAGCCTCAGGAGTAAGACCACCTACGATTCTATCATTTTCTACAAGTTCTCTCATGATATGACCAGGTAGTACTCTCTCAGGACAATGAGCGATAAACAGTTTTGAAGTATCAACACCTTGTTCTTTTAGTGTCTCACCAACTAAATCAGTAGTTCCCACAGGTGAAGTTGATTCAAGTATCACTATATCACCTTCTTTTACAAATGGAGCTATAGCTTTTGTAGCAGACACTACATAATCTACATTTGGTACATAACCTTCATGAAAAGGAGTAGGAACAGCTATGATAAAAACATCTGCAATATCTGGAGTTAAACTAGCTTTTAGATTTCCACTATTAACAGCAGCTCTTACAAAAGTATCTAAATCAGGCTCTACGATATGTATTTTTCCTTGATTGATTATATCAACTGTAGATGCAACAACATCAACTCCATGTACACTATATCCTCTATTTGCAAGTAATGCAGCTGTTGGTAGACCTATATATCCAAGTCCTATTACACATATTTTTTTTGTTTGATTCATATTATTTTGCTTCCTTTATAAAATTTACAATCCTATCACAAGCCCTACCATCACCATAAGGATTATGAGCTTTTGACATCGTGTTATATTCTTTTTCATCATCTAAAAGTTTTTGAGCTTCTTCTATGATAGCTTGAGGATTTGTTCCAACTAATTTTACAGTTCCAGCTTCTACTGCTTCTGGTCTTTCTGTTGTATCTCTCATTACAAGTACTGGTTTTCCTAGAGATGGAGCTTCTTCTTGTACTCCACCTGAGTCTGTTATTATAAAATATGATTTATTCATCATATAGATAAAGCTTTCATATTGAAGTGGATTTATTAGATATACATTTGGAGTATTTGAAAGTATTTCATTTACTGGTTTTTGTACATTTGGATTTAAGTGTACTGGATAAACTATATCAATATCAGGATTATTAGTAGCAAGAGTTTTTAGAGCTTCACAGATATTTATAAATCCTTGTCCAAAGTTTTCTCTTCTATGTCCTGTTACTAGAATGATTTTTTTATCATCTTGTAGTTTGTATTCACTATTTATATTAGCAATAATTTTATTTTTTAATTCACTACTATTTTCTATTTTATCTAATGCTAAAAATAGTGCATCAATAACTGTATTACCAGTTACAATAATATTTTTAGGATCTTTATTCTCTTTTAAAAGATTATTTTGGCTAGTTGTAGTTGGAGCGAAATGATAGTTTGCTAATACACCTGTTATTTGTCTATTAGCTTCTTCAGGCCAAGGACTATACATATCACCAGTTCTAAGACCTGCTTCAACGTGACCTACTTTTATTTTATTATAAAAAGCTGCTAATGAAGAAGCACTTGTAGTTGTAGTATCACCATGAACTAAAACAACATCAGGAGTAAAATCATTTAAAACATCTTTTAAACCTAATAATACATTTGAAGTAACATCAAATAAATCTTGACCAGGTTTCATAATATTCAAATCATAATCAGGTTTAATATCAAACATATCAAGAACTTGATCTAACATTTCTCTATGTTGTGCTGTTACACATACTTTTGAAATAATACTTTCTTCTTTTTCGAAAGCTTTTACTAATGGAGCCATTTTTATGGCTTCTGGTCGTGTTCCGAATACTAGTAGAACTTTTTTCATTGCTATTTTCCCTCTTTAAATTATTTGGATTGTAACTAAATTACTATTAAAGTTATATTTCATTTATTTATATTTTATTTCATTTTTTGAAATTTTTTGTTAAATTCTTTTTTCCCACTCTAGTGCTGTTTTACAGATGAGTTCTAGGTCGTTGTATTTTGGTGTCCAGTTCATTTTTGTTTTGATTTTTGTGTTGTCTGATATTAGAACTGCTGGATCTCCAATTCTTCTTTTTTCTATATCTACTTTGAAGTCTATGTTTGATACTTTTTTTACAGCTTCTACTACTTCTTTTACAGAGTATCCATAACCATATCCACAGTTAAATATATCTGATGGATTTGTCTCTAGGTATTTCAAAGCTTGTATATGAGCATCTGCTAAATCACATACATGAATATAGTCTCTTATACAAGTTCCATCTTCTGTATCATAGTCATCACCGAAGATTTTGATAGAGTCTCTTTTTCCTAAGGCTGTTTTTACAACTAGTGGTATTAGGTGAGTTTCTGGATCGTGATTTTCTCCCACTTTTCCATCTATATCAGCACCTGCTACGTTGAAGTATCTCAAAATAACATATTTGAAGTTTGCATTTATACTAGCTACATCTTTGATAATAGATTCTGAAAATAGTTTTGATGAACCATATGGGTTTATAGGATCTTTTGCTAGATCTTCTTTTATAGGAATATTTTCACTTGTTACATCGCCATAAACAGCAGCAGTAGAAGAGAAGATAAACTTTTCTACACCATAATCAGATGCTACTTTTACTAGATTTGTAGTGTTTATTGTGTTGTTGCTATAGTACTTGATAGGATTTGTCATAGACTCAGCTACTTGTGAAAATGCTGCGAAATGAATGATCTCTTTTATATCATTTTCTTTGAAGATCTCTTCTACTTTTTCCCATTGGCTTAAGTCTTGATTATAAAACTTGATTCTTTTGTTTGTAGAGTCTAGTTTTTTGAGAGTATCTATAGTGTTTTGAAAACCTGTAGAAAGATTGTCAATGATGATGATTTCATAGTCTGTTTGTTCTAGTAGTTGTTTTACAACATGACTTCCTATGTAGCCTGCTGCTCCTGTTACTAGTATTTGCATAATTTTCCTTTGTTATTGGTTTAT
Organism: Arcobacter sp. s6; assembly: GCF_040884245.1. Taxonomy (NCBI): domain Bacteria; kingdom Pseudomonadati; phylum Campylobacterota; class Epsilonproteobacteria; order Campylobacterales; family Arcobacteraceae; genus Arcobacter; species Arcobacter sp. s6. The sequence continues at coordinate 21,195 of NZ_JBEVTN010000007.1, forward strand.
TTGTCATTTGTTATGGCTTGGTAGCCACCTGTTTTTGGTGAACCTATGAATTTTATTTTATTGTCATATACTTTTATTTGTAGATTTGATGTATTTGTATAGTCTCTATGTACTAAGGCATTTATCACAGCTTCTCTTAGTGCATTGTAAGGGTATTCTAGTTTTTCTCTTGAATTATCATCAAGACCTATATAAAGATTACCTCCATCTGTATTTGCAAAGGCGCAAATAGTTTTTAGATATTCATCTTTCCATATTTGTTTGAATTCTATAGTTTGTGATTCTGTCATTTTTACACTAACTTATATTTCATAATCTTTTTTGATTTCTTTTTTTATATCTTCTTTAAGTTCTTCTATGATTTCTTCTTTTGCTATTTTCTTTTCTTTTAGTTCTTTGTTTTCTTGTTTTATTCTTGCGTATTTTTTTCTTAGTCTTGCATCTTTTGCTCTTCTTTTTGCTCTTGGGTCAAATAGGTTGAAAAATATTGAGAATAGTAGGAAAAATATTAGAAGATTTAGTGCATCATTTTGATGATGTAGTTGTAAAAACATACAAGAAAAAACAAGTTGGATAGATAGTAGCATTTTAACAGTAAATGCCTTATCTTGTTTGATATTGTTTAGTATATGGTGTAGGTGATTTTTATCAGCTGTAAAAGGTGACATTCCCCTTTGGATTCTTCTTCTAAATACAACAAGAGTATCTAGTATAGGAACAGCTGCTAAAAATAGTATAGATACGGGATTTATATAATTTAGAGCTTTTATACTTAGTATTGCTATGATAAAACCTAAAAGAAGTGAACCACTATCTCCCATAAATACCTTTGCAGGATGCCAGTTCAGCACTAAAAAAGCTAAAACAACAGAGATCAAAATAGCACTCCATACCATCAAAGTATTGTCTTGATAGATAAAACCTATTATGAAAATAGCACTTAGAATAATAGTAGAAATAGATCCAGCCAATCCATCTAAACCATCACTTAGATTCACAGCATTTGTAAAAGCAACAATCGCGAAGATAGTAAATGGAAGTGCAAGATATCCAAGATTTAAAGATACATTGAAAAATGTCCCGATATTTGTTATTTGATATCCATTGAAATAAACTATTACAGAAGCTACGATTATGAAGATAAGCTTTTGCTTAGGACTGATATCAAATCTATCATCAAGAACACCACAAATATAGATCAAAAATATTGCAAATAGTGTATATTTTATCTCTGTAAAATTTTGAAAATCGTATATAAAGACACCAAATAAAAAGATAAGACCAAAAACCATTCCAGCACCACGAGGTGTAATTTTTTTATGAGAACTTCTACTATTAGGGATATCAACTAGTGATAATTTGGGAGCAAGAGTTATAAACCGTCTAATAGCAAAATATGTAATAATAAATAAAATTATGCAAGTGATTAGCAAAGATGTCATGAAGTTTTTATCCTAAGATGTTTTTTTTGGAAGTAAGTATACAATATTTTTTCTTATTTTAAGTTACAAATTGGTTACTTAGTATGCAATTTTGTTATTAAAAGTAGTCTGTTTTAAAAATAAACAACAAATGAAAAAAATATAATCAAATAATATTGATTTTTATCTTTTTTTCTAATACAATACGCAAAAGGTAGAGAAAAGGAAACATAATGAAAATTAAAAAGATAACGTATAGTCTAAGTGCATTAGCATTTTTAATGTCGTCATTAAACGCTACGACTGTTAAAAATGTGGTTGAACACACTCTTCAATCAAACCAGGATATTGTTTCAAAATCAATAAACAACGATGCTTATAAAAAATATATAGATGAGCAAGAAGGTGGATACTATCCAAAGCTTGACCTAACTGCATATTTAGGTAGAAAAAATGTTGATGAAACTGCAAGTTCAACAACTACAGAATCAGATATCACTACAAACGGTGGAAACGCTCAACTAGACCTAGAACAAATGTTATACGATGGAAATCTAACTTCAAGTTCAGTAGAAGAAGCAAAAGCTAGATACGCATCAAACAAATTAAAAAATTCAAATGATATAGAAAATATCGTTTATGATAGTATCTCTGCATATCTAAATGTATTGAAATTTGATGAAAGAATCAAAATATCTCAAGAGAATATAGCTATTCATGAAGATTATCTTGCGATTGCAAATCAAACTGAGAGAATAAATGGTGAAATCTTAGATAAAGTTCAATCAAAAGCAAAAATCCATGCAGCAAAAAGTAATCTTTTTGAAGAAAAAAACAGCCAAGCAGCTGCAAAAAGTTCATTTATCAAAAACGTAGGTATGAGCATAGATTCAAATATCTGTCGACCTATAATTGATGAGTCAAAAATACCAGCAAATCTAGAAGTTCTACAAAAAATGGCTTTAGAAAACAACTTTACTATTTTAGAGCAAATTGAAAATATCAAAGAACAAGAAGCAACAATAGCAGTAGAAAAATCAGCATTTCTTCCAACTTTGAAATTCAAACTTCAAGGTATATATGACAAAGATTATATTGATGAAGATTTAAGAACAAATGCATACAGCGGAAAACTAGAACTAAAATACAATATCTTCAATGGTATGGTAAATAAAAACAGAACTCAAAAAGAAGAGTTATTTCTAAAAGAAGCACAAGCAAAACTTGATGTGGTTACAAAATCTGTTTTAGATGAATTAGCAGTTGCTTATGAGACTTATGAAACTTCAAAAAAACAAATTGTTGAGTTAAAACAGTTTATAGAAGAAAACAAACAAATCATTTCTATTTATAAAGATCAGTTTGATGCAGGAACTAGAAACTTCATCGACGTTCTAAACGTAGAAGGTGACTTATACAACTCAAAAGCAACTTTAATAAACACAGAATACAATATGATAACAGCATATTATAAGATTCTAAAAGCAACTTCATCACTAGAAAGTACAGTTTTAAACTCTAACGATCAAGTATGTGGAGCAGTAGTAACAAAAGCTAAATCAAATGCAAAAGCAGCAAATGATACATCAGTATCTGATCTTTTAGCAGAAGATACATCTATGAAATCAGGAGCAGTTCAAGTAAACACAGTATCACCATCAACTGTTTCAAATGAATATGCACTATTATTAGCATCTTATAAAGACCAAGCTTATGCAAATAAAATATTAAATTCAGTATCATCATCTTTACAAAACAATGTTAAAGCAAAAATAGTATCAAACTCAAATGGTACACAATCAGTAGCTTTATACAATATTGATGGTTTACAAAATGCACTTGCACTTAAAAAACAATTTGCAGGACAATTCCCTCAAGCGTACTATATAAAAAAGAAATAATTAGGATAAATATTGGATAAATCAAATCAAGTAGATTTAAACAACGATTTTGAAAATATAAAGGAACAAAGAAAAGAAGATACTCTTTTAGAGTCTCTTCTTTTTTTATCAAAGTACCATAAAAGAACTGCATCAGCAGAATCTCTAATCGCAGGTTTAGCTATATACAACTCTCTTATGACACCTTCTATGTTTGAAAAATCTGCAAAAAGAATAGGTCTTATCACAAAAGCTGTAAGTAGAAAACTCTCTGCTATAGATAACTTAGCACTCCCTGCTGTTATGCTTTTGAACAACAATAAAGCGTGCGTAGTTTTAAATATAAACTTCAAAACAAATCAAGCAATTCTTATCATGCCCCATGTAAGTACAGAAACTCAAATCACCCTTAGTATCGAAGAACTAGAAAAACTATACACTGGAAATCTTTTTATAATAAAACCAGCATATAACTTCGAAAATAGAGTAGATAAAGATGTGGAAGTAGAAGATACAAAAAAATGGTTCTGGCGAACTATGCAAAAAAACCTAGGTATTTATAAGCTAGTTATAATTGCAGCCATTTTGATAAATATCTTTGTAATATTTGTACCATTATTTACTATGAATGTATATGATAGGGTTTTACCAAACAAAGCTGTTGATACCTTATGGGTTTTATTATCAGGGATTGTATTTGTACTAATTTTTGATTTTATTCTAAAGCTAATACGAGCATATTTTATAGAACAAGCTGGAAAACGAGCAGATATTAGAATGTCAAGTAAGATTTTTGATCAGCTTTTAAATATAAAACTAGATGCAAAACCATCATCAACAGGTATGTTTGTAAGTAGGCTTCAATCCTTTGAAAGTGTAAGAGAGTTTTTTACAACTGCTACGATTACTGCATTTGTTGATTTACCTTTTGTGATATTTTTTATAGGAATTATATTTTATATTGGTGGACCTTTGGGTTATGTTTCATTGGCTACTATGTTCATAGCTATTACTTTTTCATGGTTTATGCAAAAGCCTATTAAAAAGACTATTTTAAACGCAGCAAAAGAAGATCAGATAAAACAAACAGTTTTAACAGAAACTGTAACAGGTTTAGAAATCATCAAAAGCGTAAGAGCACAAAATCGTATGAGAACACATTGGGAAAGATCTATTTCTCAAACTTCATACTATGGAAACAAGTCTCACTATCTATCTCAAATAGTTTCTTATTTTGTAGGATTTATCTCACAACTATCAGGAATAGTAATAGTTGCAGGTGGAGTAATACTAGCAACTGAGGGAACAGTTACCATGGGAGCAATCATTGCAGCTATGATGTTAAATAGTAGAGTAATAGGACCTGTTTCACAAATAGCAGGAATGATTATAAGACTAGATAGAACACTTCTTTCTCTAAATAACATAGATGAAATTATGAAAATGCCAGTTGAGAGAGAACGAAATCAAAAATATCTAAGCCGACCAAACTTAGATGGAGATATAGTTTTCAAAGATGTGAATTTTGCATATAAAGATCAAAAATTTGATGTTTTAAAAAATATAAATTTAACTATCAAAAAAGGTGAAAGAGTAGGAATCATAGGAAAAATTGGTTCAGGAAAATCAACTTTAGGAAAACTTCTTATAAATTTATATGAACCATCAAAAGGTTCAGTTCTAGTAGATAATACAGATATAAGACAAATCGATCCAGTTGATTTAAGAAGATCAGTTGGATATGTTCCACAAGAGCCGTTTTTGTTTATGGGAAGTATCAAAGATAATATCACTATAGGTGAGCAGTTTGCAACAGATGAGCAGATTTTAAGAGCAGCTCAAATAGCAGGTGTTCATGACTTCCTAGGAAAACATGAAAAAGGATATGATCTAATAGTAGGTGAGAGAGGTGAAGGGCTTTCAGGTGGAGAGAGACAATCAGTTACTCTAGCACGAGCTATTTTATCAGATCCAAATATCTTACTACTTGATGAGCCTACAAATATGATGGATGAATTATCTGAAAGTATATTTAAGAAAAAAGTTCAAACAATAGTAAAAGATAAAACAGTTATCATAATAACACATAAGCCATCACTTCTATCAATTGTAGATAGACTAATAGTAATAGAAGATGGGAAAATAGTAGCAGATGGACCAAAAGAGAAAGTTGTAGCAGCTTTTGGAACAAAAACATCAGCAAATACAACTACAACACAAACAATAGCAAAAAGAGTAACAAATGAGTAGTGGTGAAGATTTAAACTTTGTAAATATTTTGCATTCACAAAAAAATGCAAAAATTGACTCAAAAGTATTATTACTATTTTTTGCAATTTTGGTATTTTTTTTAGGAGCTTTTCTTTGGGCATATTTTTCTGAAATAGATGAGCTTACAAGAGGTGAGGGTAAGGTTATCCCATCTGAAAAAATAAAAACTATCCAAAGTTTAGATGGTGGGATTATTTCAGAAATACTTATAAAAGAGGGAGCTATCATAAAAGAAGGTCAGCCTTTGATGAAAATAGATACAACAAGGGTTGAAGCTTCTTTAGAAGAAAACAAGCAAACTTATTATCATCTTTTAGTAACAAAGGCCAGATTAGAGTTAGAATCTAAACTAGACTTAGAAGAAGAGCTTCCTGAGATAAAATATAGTGATGAGGTATTATCAAATGCAAGAGTATTTGCAATGAATGACAGAAAACTTTTTGCTTCAAGAATGGAAGAGCTAAACAGTACAATCAAAACATTTAAAATACAGCTAAAACAAAAAGAACAAGAGATAAATGAGCTAAATAGTAAGGCAACTCAACTAAAAATAAGTATATCACTTGTTAGAGAAGAAACAAAAACTATGGAGCAATTAGTAGCACGTCAATCAAAATCAAAGGTTGATTTACTAAAAATAAAAAGAGAACTAGCTACCCTAGAAGGTGAACTGCAAGGAACATACGCTTCAATTCCAAGAGCTAAGTTTGCCATAGAAGAAGCACAAAATAAAATAGTAGAAAAACTAAAAATATTTAAATCAGAAGCATCAAATGAACTTCAAAAAATAAATACAGAAATCAAAAAATATGAGTCAAAACTAGTAGCAGATGAAGACAAACTAGACAAAACAGTTCTTATCTCCCCTGTTGATGGAATCATAAAACAGATAAATGTAAACACAATAGGTGGAGTTGTAAAATCAGGAATGGACCTAATAGAAATTGTTCCACAAAGTGATATTTTATTAGTAGAAGCAAAAATTGATCCAAAAGATATAGCATTTATAAATCCACAACAAAGAGCAATAGTAAAAATCACAGCCTATGACTTTTCTATTTATGGTGGACTTGAAGGTAAAATCGTAGAAATATCAGCAGATAGTATCGAAGAAAAAGATAGTAAAGATAAGACAAGTTATTATAAGGTTGTTATTAAAACTGAGCAAAATTATCTAGAAAAAGATAAGCAAAAACTACCAATCATTCCAGGAATGGTAACAACTGTAGATATAGTAACAGGGAAAAAATCTATCTTAGATTTCTTATTAAAACCTATATTAAAAACAAAAGCAAACGCACTTCACGAAAGATAATCCTATATCAGGATTATCTTTTTTTAAATCAATATAAATTATTTTGATTCTTTAATCTCAATAGAAACAATTTTATCTTTTTGTTCAATTGAATCTAAAGCTTTAAAGCTATCTGCATCACCATCTTCGATTTCTCCAAAAACAGTATGACCACCATCTAAGTGAGGACAAGAAACAAAACAAATAAAGAATTGACTTCCACCTGTATTTGGTCCTGCGTGAGCCATTGATAAGCTTCCTTTTTTGTGAACTTGTTTTTCAGCTTTTGTTTCACAAGGAATAGTCCAACCAGGACCACCCATTCCAGAACCTTGTGGACAACCACCTTGTGCCATAAATCCTGGAATTACTCTATGGAAATTTAACCCATTATAAAAACCATCATTTGCAAGAGTTGCAAAGTTTGATACTGCTATTGGAGTTTCTGCATTGAATAGTTTAATCCAAATCACACCTTTTTCTGTAGTGATTTTTGCATAAGCAAATTTTGCTAATTCTTCTTTTGAATAATTATATTCTTTCATTTCTTTTTTTGATCCAAACATCTATATCCTTTTATATTAATATTAATCTTTTTCAAGGAAGCTACCTTCTTTAGGCATTACTTCACCAGGAATTATACCTTCTTTAGGTGACAAATAGTTTAATTTTACTAAGTTCTGAACTATTTCTTTAAAAACAGGTACAGCAGACCAAGAAGCATAATAGTAGTACCAATACTTTCCAGTTGAGTTAGGATTCATAACAGTAACTCCTATTGTATATGAGTTTCCTTTGTCATCATTTACAAATCCAAAAAATGAAGAGATATATTTTTTAAGATATTTTCCACCTCTTGCTATTTGAGCTGTTCCTGTTTTCCCACCGATTTCTAAACCTTCTATTCTAGCAGCTCGTCCAGTTCCCTCTTCAACAGTTCGAACTAAAAGCTTTTTCATCAAATCTGCTGTTTGCTTAGAAACAATCTTCTCAGGTTTATCATCATATGGTTTATATTTTGTATTATCATAAGTAAGATGTGAAACGATATGTGGTGTTATCATATTTCCGTCATTATTAAAAGTAGTATAGGCTTTTAATAGTTGTATAAAAGTAGAAGTCATACCTTGACCAAAAGAAACTGTAGCTTTAAAAACGTTATCTCTTTTATCTTTATCTCCCGCTGAAAACTGCCAGATTTTTGGCATAACACCTTTTTTTTCATAGGGTAAATCAATACCTGTTTTTCTAGTAAATCCATATCTTTTCATACCTTCAAAAAACTCAGGACCTGTAAGTCTTTGTGCGATTTGTAGTGTTCCGATATTTGATGAAAACATAACAATATCATCAAGAGTTAGAGTGTTTTTTCTAAATTGGTGGTCATCTTTGATGGTAAATCGTCCTATTTTATAGGCACCTTTGGGATACTCACCAGCTGCATCTTTACCACCTACATTATATGCAGGAAAGATTTCATTTTTTTTCACTAGATTTTTGTCAATTGCTAAAGATATTGAAAGTGGTTTGATAACAGATCCAGGTTCAAACTGATATTCTATTGCGTTTACATTTAGTGAGGGGATATCTTCTTTTCTGATTTTCTCAGGATTAAATCTATTTGAAGAAGCCATTGTGATGATTTTTCCTGTTTTACTTTCCATTACAGAAACTATAATCTCATCTGCTGTTAATTTTTCTTTATATACATCAAGGGTCATTTCAATATTTTTTTGAAGTTTTAGAGGAATATTTAGATTTAAAGTAGCTCCATCTATTCTTTTTCTGATAATAGAATTTTTATCAAAAGAGATATATGAAAGTACATCTCTATCACCTTCTAGAACTCCATCTTTTGATTGATTTAAAACTTTGTTATAGTTTCTTTCAAGTCCTTTTATACCATTTACTTTTGTTTTCCCTGATTCTGATTCAAACTTTGAAATATACCCAACAACAGGAGTTAAAGTATCTTCATAAGAAAAAGTTCTTTTTTCACCACTTTCACTTATTGTAAGTCCTCTTAGGATTTTATTTCCATTTATTTGTCTACTTTTGAAAACATCAAGTTGGATTAGTTTAAAAGCTAACTCTTTTAGATTTTTTGCAGATCTTGAGTTTATTCCATATGATAAGATTAGGTTTCCAGGAGTTTTTTCTCCCTCTTTTAATCTCTCTTCTAACTCTTTATAATCAACATTGCTATAAATAGAAAATAGATTTAAAAATAATTCTCTTTTTGCAGGATCTAAGTATCTTGTATCAATAGATGCTTTATATAACTTTTTTGAAGATGCGATTTTAAAATTATCTTCGCTTACTATATCTCCACGTACTGCTAGTTCATTTTTTTCACTTCTTAGAGAAGGTAAATGTCTATTTTCAGCTATAGTTCTAAAAACTGAAATCATTAAAATAGTAAGACATAAAAAAATTAGAGAAAATAATATTACTATTTTTTTTGTTTTGTCAATCTTTTCGATATTTTTTGAAGGCATATTTATCCATATTATTATATAATGAGAAATGTATTTTAACAAAACTAAGATTAAATCAAATAACAATCATGTAAATAATAATAAAGCAGACTATCCACTGTTTATATTGGTGTCATTATTAATAATCATAAGTATAGTTTTTTCATACTCTTTGACTATATATACAGTGGAATTTTTTGGGTACGATGAATTTCATTTTTTTATAAGGCAAGGAGGTATTGGAATCGTTGCTATATTGATAATGTGGTGGTTTTCCCTACAAGACCCTGATAAAATAGTGGAAAAAGTTGGTATGACTTTATTTATTACATTTTTTTTACTTATGATAGTAATGCCCTTTTTACCAGCATCTTTGGTTACAGCTTCGGGGGGAGCTAATAGATGGATTAGGTTACCTGGTATTTCACTATCACCTGTAGAGTTTTTCAAAATTGGGTTTATATATTTCTTATCATGGTCTTTCCATAGAAAAGTTTTATCAAAACCAAAGAAAATTGGGCTTAAAGATGAAATAGTACTTTTATCTCCATATTTTTTGACATTTTTTGTTGTTGTATTTATTATCGCATTTTTACAAAAAGATTTAGGTCAAGTAGTTCTTTTAGGAATTATATTAGTAGTATTACTTATATTTGCAAATAGATCTTTTAAAATATTCATAGCACTTGGTGGTATTGCACTTATGGGTTTAGTAGGACTTATTATTGCAGCACCACATAGGATAAATAGGATTCACTCATGGTGGGCGATGGTTCAAGATGGTATTTTATCAGTACTTCCAGCTTGGGTAGAACCATATTTAAGAATCGATGAATTGCCTGAACCTTATCAAGTATCTCACTCTTTAAATGCTATTCATAACGGTGGCTTTTTTGGTCAAGGTGTGGCTTTGGGAGATATTAAAGTAGGATTTTTATCAGAAGTTCATACGGACTTTGTATTAGCAGGTATAACCGAAGAAATAGGATTATTTGGTTTGATGGGTTTAACTTCAATTATGTTTATGATTATATGGAGAATATTTAAAATAAGTAGAAGAGTTGATAATCCAATTTATCATCTATTCACACTTGGAATCGCCTTGATGATTATAATTGCATTTTTGATCAACTCTTATGGAATATCAGGGATGATTCCTATTAAAGGTATTGCAGTTCCACTTTTATCTTATGGTGGATCTTCCCTTATTTCTATGGCTATTTCCATAGGATTAGTTTTATCAATAAGTAGAGCTGTAAAAGATGAAGTAAAAGTAAAACAAGAAGTAAAAGTAAAAGAAGATGTTAGAAAAAGGGTTATGCGTAAATGAGTAAAACAGTAGTAGTTACAGGTGGTGGAACAGGAGGGCATTTAAAAGTAGCAGATGCTTTTATTGAAGAGTTTCATCATAAAGGAATCAATGTTATTTTTATTGGTTCATCAAATGGCCAAGATAGAGCTTGGTTTGAACATGATACCAGACTTAAAGAAGCAATTTTCTTAGACACAAGAGGTGTTGTAAATAAAAGTGGTTTTGCAAAGATTTTATCTTTAGGAAATATTTTTTCTAAAACTTTATATTGCTTAGGTTTGTATTTTAAATATGATATTAAAACTGTAGTTTCAGTTGGTGGATTTTCAGCAGCAGCTGCAACCTTTGCATCTATTTTAAAGCCAAAATGCAAGTTATATATCCATGAACAAAATTCAAAAATGGGTAAGTTAAATCAAATCACAACAAAATTTGCTACAGAGGTATTTTCTTCATTTGATGAGAATTCAAGAATAAAAGACTATCCCGTTGCAAAAGAGTTTTTTCTAACAGCAAGAGTTAGAGAAAAAGTAAAAACAATCGCTTTTTTTGGTGGTTCTCAAGGTGCAGTTATAATCAATGATTTTGCACTAAAAGTTGCTCCTAGATTAAATGAAATGGGAATAAAAATCATTCACCAAACTGGAAAAAATGACTTTGAAAGAGTTGCTAATGAATATAATAAATTAAATATTCAAGCAGATGTTTTTGATTTCTCAAGAAAAATTCCTCAAAAAATGTCAAAGGCAGATTTTGCAGTAAGTAGGGCAGGTGCTTCAACTTTATGGGAGTTGTGTGCAAATCATTTACCAACTTTTTTTATTCCATATAAACATGCAGCCGCTGATCATCAGTATTACAATGCAAAAGTTTTACTAGACAAAGGTTTGTGTTTTTTAAAAAGAGAAGAAGAGTTAAGTGAAGATAGTTTTTTTGAAGCTATAAATTCAGATATTCATAAAATTAGCATTGAACTAATAAGCTCTATTAATTCAAATGCTATTTCACAAATAGTTAATATTATATTAGAAGATAATAAGTAATAAAATTCCAAAAATTATTCTATAAATTCCAAAAGCTACAAAAGTAAAGTTTTCAAGGAATTTAAGGAATAGTTTAATAGCTAAAAAAGCCACTATAAAAGAAACCACAAAACCAACAGCTAGATTTAAAAAGTTTCCACCTACAAGTATTTCTTCGTGGTGTTTTAATAAATCATATCCCGTAGTTGCACACATAACAGGAAAAGCTAAAAGAAAAGAAAACTCAGCACTTGTTTTTCTATTAAGTCCAACAAGCATAGCTCCTATGATACTAGATCCTGCTCTACTAGTTCCTGGAATTAGTGCAAAAATCTGAGCAAAACCGATCCAAGCTGCTTGTTTATAAGTAACATCTTCCACATCTAAAGTATGAGTTTCATTCTCTTTATAAAATTTCTCTACAATTAAAAACACAATTCCACCAACAATAAACATGATAGCCACTATTTCAATAGAAAACATAGCCTTAACTTGTTTTGAAAAAATAAATCCTATTATTGCAATTGGTAAAAAAGCAACTAATACTTTTGTCCATAAATTGATATGTGCAAAAGTAAACTTTGAAGGGTAGTTTAAAATAACAGCTAAAATAGCTGCAAATTGAATAATAACTTCATAGGCTTTATTTATACTTGTTTGTTCAATCCCTAAAAATTCACTAGCAACTATTAAGTGTCCTGTTGAAGAAATAGGTAAAAACTCTGTAATCCCTTCCACTATACCTAATATTGCCGAATCAAATACGGTCATTTTAATCCTTTTTGTTTTGTTAAGTCTAAAAATAGCTTTAAACTTCTTTTTTCTTTTAGGCCGAGATTATAGTCAATTTTCTTTAAATAAAGGGTTATATTATTTTTAGAAACACCAGATCTTTTTGAATATTGCTCTAAAATATATTGAGGAATCTTTATATGATTTTTATTGAAGTTTTTTGTAAGTTTACTTAGTGCTATTTTATTTGAGTTATAACAAAGAACTGCAAATACAAAAGGAAGCTTGTATTTGTCTTTCCAATATTTTGCAAGATCAATTTTTTCTACATCTTTATTTTCATGATAAAACTTAAGTGCCTTATCCCCTATTATTACTTTTCCCTCAAGTTCTAAAACTTTTGCAAGGGCATTTGAAGTTTGAGATTGGAAGTCATTTTGACTCTCTCCTGGAATCAATAAAACAGATAACACATCATTTTTAGCAACAATACCAAAATCCAAGAATTTTTCATTTCGTGAAGCAATTGATGATATAAAAGCACTATCTACTTTTCTAGTTTTAAATTTATGATTTATATACGATGGATAAGATTTTTTGTACTCTATTATTGATTTTAATTGAGTTGATTTTATATTTTTTTTTATAAAGATATGAAAAGGTAATAAATTTATAAAATCTATTTTTGCAAATATCATTAAATATTTGTCCTTATTATGTTAAAATTTTCTCGCTATAATAATATAAATATTATAAGAAGGGATTAAAATGGTAAAAATAGAGTTTCTAGGACCAATAAATAAAGAGGATATGAATTTAGATATTCAAAATTTATCACAGTTAAGTGATATCTTAAAAGAAGATAGTGATGTGTCAACTTGGCTTGCAACTTGTGCTGTTGCTATAAATGATACATTAATTTCTTCAAAAGAGAATGTAGTTTTAAAAGATGGAGATAGAGTTTCTTTATTACCACCTGTTTGTGGAGGTTGAATTATGAGTGATAGAAAAGAGTTTTTACAACTTTTTGATGGAAGTCTACCTGTTGAGAAAATTACAAATGCTTGGTATGATAAATACAAAAACTCAAATTATGGAGCTATTATTACTTTTGTGGGTGTTGTAAGAGATGAAAATAAAATAGATGGATTATCGTTTGATATTTATGAGCCTATTTTAAATAATTGGTTTGATACTTGGCAAAAAAAAGCAAATGACTTAAACGCAATAGTTTTAATGGCTCATAGCAGAGGTGATGTTTTTAATCATGAAAGCTCATATATAGCTGCTGTTTGTTCACCAAAAAGAAGAGTGGCTTTAGAGCTAATAGATGAATTTGTAGAAGATTTTAAAGCACAAGCTCCTATTTGGAAATATGATATTATTGACAATAAAAGAGTTTATGCAAAAGATAGAAGTACAGCTATAAAAGGTTCAGGTCTTTTAAGCTAATAAGGAATAAAAAAATAAATGAGAGTAGATTTACACAATCATACAAGCTTATGTAATCACGCAGAAGGTACTGTTGAAGAGTATATACAAAGAGCTATAGAATTAGGAATCGATGAATACGGTTTTTCAGATCACGCACCTATGAATTATGATCCAAAATATAGAATGGATATAAGTCAAAAACCCTTATATGAAAAATGGGTTTTAGATGCAAAAGAAAAATATAAAAATCAAATAAAAGTTTTATTAGCCTATGAAGTTGATTATTTAGATGGATATATTTTGGATGAAATAGTAAATGCAAAAGTTGATTATCTAATAGGTTCAGTTCACTTTTTAAAAAACAAAAATGATATGTGGGGATTTGATAATCCTGAATTCATAGGTGTTTACAAATCAAAAGATATAGATACTATTTGGACTGAATACTTTGAAGCAATAAGCGCCATGGCTAAAACACAGTTGTTTGATATTGTTGGGCATTTGGATTTAATAAAAGTGTTTAAATTTCTACCAAAAAAAGATGTTAGAATTATTGCATCTGATACTTTAAAACAAATAAAAAAATCAAATATGGTTTTAGAAATAAACCCAGCAGGTTTACGAAAACCAATTGGTGAAACATATCCATCAAAACAACTTTTAGAATTAGCATATGAAATGAATATTGATATTACTTTTGGATCTGATGCTCATAGTGTAGAACAAGTTGGATTTAAATATGAAGAAGCTGTATCACTTGCAAAAGAAATTGGCTACACAAAATGCATAACATTTGAAAGTCGAGAAAAGAAATCTATCATTTTTTAAACAATAAACAGCTTTTTGAGTAGAAACGTTATTATTTATTCCTCAGTTGTATATAAATTATACAACTGTTTTATTTTATTTTACTTTATTTTTGATACAATGATTTAAATAATTTCAAGGAGTTAAACCTATGGGTAAGTTCGTTAATAATACTGAAGAGTTTTTTGTTTATTGTAAAGAAAATGAAGTTAAGTTTGTAGACTTCAGATTTACAGATATGAAAGGTACATGGCACCATGTAACTTATATGTTAAGTGCAGTTAGTGCATCTAGTTTAGATAATGGTTTCCCTTTTGATGGTTCATCAATTGATGCATGGCAACCAATTCACAGATCAGATATGCTTTTAAAGCCAGACGTTGGAACTGCATTCTTAGATCCATTTACTGCTGATTCAACAATTATTATATTTTGTGATGTTTATGATATCTATAAAGGTCAAATGTATGAAAAATGTCCAAGATCTATCGCTAAAAAAGCATTAGTTCACTTAAGTGAATCAGGTGTTGGTGATGTTGCATACTTTGGTCCTGAAAATGAATTCTTTGTATTTGAAGATGTAAAAATTATTGATAAAGCAAATGAGTCATACTATAGAGTTGATACTGAAGATGGTGAGTGGAACGACGGTGCTAACATCGAAGGTGGAAATATGGGTCACAGAGCTAGAACAAAAGGTGGATACTTCCCAGTAGCTCCTATTGATACAGGTGTTGACTTAAGAGCTGAAATGATGCAAGTATTAGAGCAAGTTGGTCTTGAAGTTGTATTAGGACACCATGAAGTTGCACAAGGTCAACATGAATTAGGTGTTGTTTTTGGTGACTTAATTGAAGCTGCTGATAACGTTCAAAAATTAAAATATGTAATCAAAATGGTTGCACACTTAAATGGTAAATCTGCTACATTTATGCCAAAACCACTTTATGGTGATAATGGAAGTGGAATGCACGTACACCAATCAATCTGGAAAGATGGTAAAAACTTATTCTACAAACAAGGTGAATATGGAAATCTTTCAGAAATGGCTAGACATTATATCGGTGGTGTATTTAAAC
The DNA here is from genome assembly GCF_040884245.1 of Arcobacter sp. s6. Lineage (NCBI taxonomy): Bacteria > Pseudomonadati > Campylobacterota > Epsilonproteobacteria > Campylobacterales > Arcobacteraceae > Arcobacter > Arcobacter sp. s6. The sequence goes on from NZ_JBEVTN010000007.1 coordinate 36,924, forward strand.
ACGCTAGAGCAGTTGCTGCATTTACAAATCCATCAACTAACTCATACAAAAGATTAATTCCAGGATTTGAAGCACCTTCAATCTTAACTTACTCTTCTCAAAACAGATCAGCTTCTTGTAGAATTCCTTACGGAGCAGGTGAGAAAGCAACTAGAATTGAAATGAGATTCCCAGATTCAACAGCTTGTCCTTATTTAGGATTTGCAGCTATGTTAATGGCTGGACTTGATGGTATCAAAAATAAATATGAACCAATTGGACCAATGGATGATGACTTATATGAATTAGAATTAGATGAAATCAGAGAAAGAGGACTTCCTCAAATGCCACACACTTTAAGAGGTGCATTAGAAGCATTAGTTAGAGATAACGAATTCTTACAACCTGTATTCACTAAAGATATGGTAGATACATACCAACACTATAAATTTGAAACTCAAGTATGGCCTAACGAAGCTAGACCTACACCATTTGAATTAAAATCTATGTATTCATGCTAGTATTTATTTACTAAAAGAAAAAAGGCAAGCTCGGAAGAGCTTGCCTTTTTTTATGTATATAAGTTTTATATATTATATATTCTTATATAGAATTATATATAAAAATATAGGAAGAAAGTATTAGAATTCTAATACTTCTTCTCCTGGATTTGAAGGTTGAAATAAAACATCAATCTCTGGTAACGGAGATTTATCTGTAAATAATTCCATTTTACCATTTATATTTGAAGTATAAACATTTGGTGGCATTGTAAATGTTCTTGGAATTTCAGGATGTAATTCTAGATATTTTTTAAAGAAGTTACCAAATACAGGTGCTGCAATTTTACCACCTGTTTCTGTTCTTTTCATAGGAGTATTATTATCATTTCCAAACCAAACTATAGTCTGAATTGATGGAGAATATCCACAAAACCATGCATCAACGTTGTTATTTGTAGTTCCTGTTTTTCCTGCTAATTCAATACCTGGAACTTGTGCAGCTTTTCCTGTTCCTCTTGTTACTACATCACTTAATATTGATGTGATTAAATAAGTTTGCTCAGGTGAATTTATCTCTTTTGTTTGTGGCTCAAATGTCACAACTTCTCCATATTTATTAACAATTTGCTCAATAATATATGGTTTTACTTGCACTCCATTATTTGATAAAATACTATATGCTTCACTAAATTCCACTAAAGTAACACTCATAGAACCTAAAGTTATAGATAAATTTCCAACTAAATCTTTAAAGCCATATCTTTTTAATTCATTTGTAGTAAGATCAATTCCCACATCAGTAACTAAATTAAGTGTAGATAAGTTTCTAGAAAAAGTTAAAGAATCTCTTAGTGTAACAATTCCTTCAAATTTTCCACCATAGTTTTTTGGTTGCCATTTTTTTTGAACTCCACCTACTGTATAGTCATATGTTCTTGAAATATCAAATAATTGTGAAGCTGGATTGTAACCTTCATTTAAAGCAATTTGATATAAAAATGGTTTAATAGAACTTCCTGCTTGTCTTTTTGATTGAAATGCTCTGTTAAAAACTGAGCTATTATAATCAACTCCACCAACCATTGCTAAGATTTTACCTGTTGAGCTTTCCATACTTATTATTGCACCATTTAACTCTTTATCAGATCCATCTTTTGAATTTGATCTTTTTATAGCTTCATCATATGATTGTTTTAAACTATCTTTTGCAATATCTTGTGCATCAGAATCAATAGTTAAATAAACTTTATATCCACCATATTTAATATCAGGAATATCTTCAATAAGTTGACTTATAGCATAATCAATAGCATAAGGAGCACTATTTTTAGTAAGTGTTTGATTATGGATAACTGGAATTTCTTTCATAGAACTTTCATATTGATCTGGATTTATCCAACCTAAAGTATTTAATCTTGTAATTACTTGATTTGCCCTTGCAAGTGAAATTTTTAGATTTTTGGTAGGGTCATAAAAACTAGGAGCTCTTGGAAGTCCAACTAAAATAGCCATCTCTTTTAAAGATAATTCATATAAATCTTTATCAAAATAACCTTTTGCAGCTGTTTTTATTCCATAATAACCATGTCCAAAATAAACATTATTTAGATATCGTTCTAAAATCTCTTCTTTAGTTAATATAGTTTCAAGTCTAATAGCTAATAATGCTTCTTTTACTTTTCTCATAAGTTTTTTTTCACTACTTAATACAAGCATTTTGATTAATTGTTGAGTTAGTGTACTAGCTCCTTCTACAAATCCACCTGCTTTTATATCTTTTATAATAGCTCGACTTATTGCATCTGGATTTATACCTGAGTGTTCGAAAAATTGAGTATCTTCGATGGCAACTAATCCTTCGATTATTCTTGCTGGAATATCATCATATTTTACATATTCTCTATTTTCATCTTTAAATGTATTTGCTATAATATTTCCATCTCTATCAAAAAATTGTGTACTTTGTTTAGGAAAGTAGTTTACAACTTTGTCAACATCGTGTTTAATTTCATCATATAAATTATAAAGCCAACCAGCAGCTGCTAATCCTAAAACGATAAAAAGTCCAAAAATATATTTGATCATATTATTTCCTAAATTGTTTATTTTTAAAAGTTGAGTTAATCAACCTTTTTGTATATTCTTCATTTGGCATTGCCAAAATATCTTTTGTAAAACCTTTTTCTATTATTTGTCCCTCTTTTAAAATTATAATTTCATTACAAATATCTTTTATAGAATCTATATCATGGGTTACGAATAATATTAAAATATTTAAACGATTTTTTAAATCATTTATCAAATTTATAATATTGGTTTTATTCTCTTCATCAAGTGCTGTTGTAGGTTCATCAAGTAAGAGAAGTTTTATATTTCTACTTAATGCAATTGCAATTACAATTCTTTGAATTTGACCACCACTTAATTGACTTGGAAATTTGTTTAAAAGTGAAATATCCAAATCAACTAATTTTAAAACTTCTTCTTTTTTTTCAATAGTGCAAAAAAACTGATCTTTGATTTTTGTCATCATAGATAAAGAAGTAAAAGGGTTTTGAGGAATAAAACCAATTGTGTCATAATTTAATTCAAATGAAGAATTAATATCCTTATCTACTTTTAAAGTAGATGGAAGTAGATTTAATAATGCCTTTAAAGTTAAAGATTTTCCACTTCCACTTTCACCAATCAAAGCCATTGAGTCTTCTATATCAAATGATATATCAACCAATTGCTTTTGTGGTGAGCTGATTTTTAATTTATTTATTTTTAACACAAAATACCTTTTAAATTAAAGGTTCATCCATTTCAGAAGGAATATCTACATTCATTAGTTTTAAAACAGTTGGGGCAATATTATTTAAACTTCCTGTTTTAACTTCTTTTACACCATTTGCAATAACAAAACAGTAAACATCTCCTACTGTATGATTTGTAAGAGTATTTCCTTCATCATCTTTCATCATTTCACAGTTTCCATGATCTGAAGTTAAAATGATATTATAGTTTTTTTCTTTGGCTACTTCTAATATAAGACCTAGTTCTTTATCAACAGCTTCAACAGCTTTAACAGCCGCTTCAAATACACCTGTATGTCCAACCATATCACCATTTGCAAAGTTTACAACTATAAAATCAATATCATTTTTCATAGCAGCTTTTACAGCATCTGCAACCTGTGGTGCTGACATTTCAGGTTGTAAATCATAAGTTGCAACACTAGGAGATGGGATTAAAACTCTAGTTTCATTTAACATAGGCTCTTCAATTCCACCATTAAAGAAAAATGTAACGTGCGCATATTTTTCAGTTTCAGCTGTATGAAGTTGAGATAATCCAGCATTTGAAATTACTTCAGCTAAAGTATTTGTAGGAGCATCTTTTGGGAATAAAACATCAATAGGAGTATTTTTGTCATATTGAGTCATTGTTGCTAAATATAAATTTTCTTTAAAAGTTTGGAATTCACTAAAATCTTTATTTGCAAATACAGATGACATTTCTCTCATTCTATCACTTCTAAAGTTACAAAAGATTATTCCATCATTTTCTTTTAATCCTGTATATCCTTCAAATGAAGCTGGAATAATAAACTCATCAAATACTCCATTATCATATGACTCTTTTAAATAAGTTATTACATCAGAAGATGTTGATGCTTCTTCATAAGTAATAGCATCATATGCTTTTTTTACTCTATCCCATCTGTTATCTCTATCCATTGCATAATATCTTCCAGATATTGTTGCAATTTTTATATCATCATCACAAATTTCAAGTAATTGATTAATATAAATAGCAGCACAATCAGGAGCAACATCTCTTCCATCTGTAATAACATGGATAAAAACTTTTTTGTTTTGTGCTTTTGCGATTTTTGCCATTGCTATGATATGATCAATATGAGAGTGAACACCACCATCACTTAATAGTCCTAATAAATGTATATTATTTGATTTTGTTAGAATATTTTTAAAAACTTGATTATCTTTTAAAGTATCATTTTCTATTGCAATATTTATTTTTACTAAATCTTGATATAAAATTCTTCCACTACCAATTGTCATATGACCAACTTCGCTATTTCCCATTTGTCCATCAGGAAGTCCTACAAACTTACCATATGTATGAATTAGTGAATATGGAACATTATTAAATAGGTAATCATACGTAGGAGTAACTGCACTAGCGAATGCATTAAAATTATTTGAACTGTTATGTCCAATACCATCTGTGATAATAAGTAGAGTTTTATTTGTCATGGTTTAAACCTTTTAAAAAGTATAATATTATATAATCGCGCAAATTATATCAAAATCAAGGTTCAAGTTTGTTTTATTGGTTATATAGACATCTAGATATTAATATCTTTCAATATATTTCAGTTCGTGCTGGAATGAGTTTTTTTATTTCTTTTGTATTAACAATGTATTTAATGCCAAAGTTTATAAGATGGGCAAGATCAAAAAAAGCATCACAACCGATTTATGAATTAGCACCTGAAGCTCATAGAGCAAAGGTAGGAACTCCAACGATGGGTGGAGTTGTATTTATTTTTTCAACTATTGTTGCAACTGTATTAACAGCAAAATTAAGTAATTTTTATATTGTTGGTGGATTAGCATGTTTGGCACTTTTTTCATTAATTGGTATTCAAGATGACTATTCAAAAATATCAAAAGCAAAAAATAGTGCAGGTTTAAGTGCAAGAGCAAAATTGATTTTACAATTTCTTTGTGCTGCATTAGTAGGATATGTACTTTATTATTTTGGACATTCGACAGATTTATTTACACCTTTTTATAAATTTTCATTATTTAATATGGGAGTAGTTGCAATTTTATTTTGGATGATAGTAATGGTTGCGGCATCAAATGCTGTAAATTTAACTGATGGTCTAGATGGACTTGCAACAGTTCCTTCTATAATGGCATTTTTTACACTATCAATTTTAGTTTATGTTACAGGACATGCTGTATTTTCATCATATTTATTATTACCAAATATCCAAACAGTTGGAGAGTTAGTAATAATTGGAACAGCAATCTGTGGAGCATTGATCGCATTTTTATGGTTTAATTCTCATCCTGCTGAAATTTTTATGGGTGACTCAGGTTCTTTACCACTTGGTGCATTTATGGGATATATGGCAATTGTTGCAAAATCAGAGTTATTACTTTTAGCTATTGGATTTATTTTTGTACTTGAAACAGTATCTGTTATTCTTCAAGTTGGATCTTTTAAGCTAAGACAAAAAAGAGTATTTCTAATGGCTCCTATTCATCACCATTTTGAACAAAAGGGATGGAAGGAAAATAAGATAATCGTAAGATTTTGGATTATCTCATTTATGACAAATTTAATTGCACTTTTAAGTTTAAAAATCAGATAAAGATAAACAATGACAATACATAATGATAAAATCAGAATTTTAGGTAAAGGTATAACAGCATTAGCTTTAAAAGATAAATTCCCAAATGCAACATTGTATGATGATAGTGATTTTGACACATATGATTTTGATTCAGATGAGTTTACAGTTGTAAGTCCTGGAATTCCACCTTATAATGAAATGGTATTAAAATCAAAAAATCTAGTGAGTGATTATGATCTATTTGAAAGCATAATTCCTTTTTCAATTTGGATATCAGGAACAAATGGTAAAACAACAACTACTCAAATGTGTCAGCATCTATTAGAAGAGTACAACTCTGTATGTGGTGGAAATATAGGAATACCACTTTCATCAATGGATGAGAAAGCACCGATTTGGATTTTAGAAACATCTTCATTTACACTACATTATACAAATAGATCAAAACCAAATATATATCTATTGCTTCCAATATCTGAAGATCATATTACTTGGCATGGTTCATTTAAAGAGTATCAAAATGCAAAGTTAAAACCACTTTCTTTAATGAAAGAAAATGATATTGCTATTATTCCTGAACATTTTAAAGATTTTAAAACACAAGCTCATGTGATAACATATAAAAATAGTGATGATTTATGTGAATATTTTAAAATAGATAAATCAAAAATAAAATTTAAAGAACCATTTTTATTAGATGCTATATTAGCTATGTGTACTCAAAAAATTATATTTGATGAAATAAACTATGATTTGATAAATGAATTTATAATAGATAAACATAAAGTAGAAGAGTTTAGAGATAAAAAAGATAGATTATGGATTGATGATAGTAAAGCTACAAATGTAGATGCAACTATAAATGCACTTGTACCTTATATAAAAAATGATATACATATTATATTAGGTGGAGATGATAAAGGTGCAAACCTTGTTCCACTTTTTGAAAATATAAAAGACATGGATATATATGTATATGCAATTGGTTCTAATACAAATAAAATAGTAGATTATTGTAATGAATATAAAATAAAAGTTGAAAGTTGCACATATTTAAATATTGCAGTTGCAAAAATGGATGAAAAATTAACAAAAAATAGTGTAGGAATATTGTCTCCAGCTGCGGCTTCATTGGATCAGTTTAAGTCTTATGCTCATCGTGGAGATGAATTTAAAAATTTGGTTAGTTGTTTAAGTTAAGTTTAATATACTACCTTGTATAATCTCACTCCAATTTGCGTTGGTTCGATAGCTCAGTCGGTAGAGCAAAGGATTGAAAATCCTTGTGTCGACAGTTCGATTCTGTCTCGAACCACCATTTTGTTTGGATGCTGGTGTAGCTCAGTTGGCTAGAGCAGCTGATTTGTAATCAGCAGGTCGGGGGTTCGACTCCCTTCACCAGCTCCATTTTTTTGTCCTGCGTGATCTTTTAAGAACAGCGCTTGACCAGAACAATAATATTTTTCAACGGTGAGGTTGGAGAGTGGTCAAATCCTGCGGACTGTAAATCCGCCGCCTACGGCTTCGAAGGTTCGAATCCTTCTCTCACCACCACGCAAATGTTGCGGGAGTAGCTCAGTTGGCTAGAGCTTCTGCCTTCCAAGCAGACTGTCGCGAGTTCGAGTCTCGTCTCCCGCTCCATTTTATTTATTGATTACTGGGAGCTGAGTTATAAGCGCATATTTTTTTATAACTCTTTTTATATATTACTCCCATTAAAGTTTTTTTTCAGTATTTTTTAAATATAATACGCAGCACAATAATATTGTGTAATTTAACATAAATTAAATCCCCTCTGAATAGAGAAGCCAAATGGGCTTATCTACTCAGAGGGCAATAACCAAAATTTAGAAGGGGAATTCTATGGCAAAAGAAAAATTTTCAAGAAACAAACCGCACGTTAACATCGGAACAATCGGACACGTTGACCACGGTAAAACTACATTAACTGCTGCTATTTCTGCAGTATTATCTGTAAGAGATGGTGGAGCAATGATGGATTACGATCAAATCGATAATGCACCAGAAGAAAGAGAAAGAGGGATTACTATTGCTACTTCTCATATTGAGTATGAAACAAAAAATAGACATTACGCTCACGTAGATTGTCCAGGTCACGCGGATTACGTTAAAAATATGATTACTGGTGCTGCTCAAATGGACGGTGCTATTATTGTTATTGCTGCAACAGATGGTCCTATGGCTCAAACTAGAGAGCACATTCTATTATCTAAACAAGTAGGTGTTCCTTACATCGTTGTTTTCTTAAATAAAGAAGATCAATTAGATGACGAAGACAAAGACGAAATGTTAGAATTAGTTGAAATGGAAGTTAGAGAACTTTTATCAACTTATGATTTCCCAGGTGATGACACTCCTGTTGTTGCTGGTTCTGCATTTAGAGCATTAGAAGAAGCTAAAGCTGGTTCAGTTGGACCATGGGGAGAAAAAATTATTGCATTAATGGATGCAGTAGATTCTTATATCCCAACTCCACAAAGAGATGTTGATCAAGATTTCTTAATGCCTGTAGAAGACGTTTTCTCTATCTCAGGAAGAGGAACTGTTGTAACTGGTAGAATTGAAAAAGGTACTATCAAAGTTGGTGAGACTATTGAAATCGTTGGATTCTCTGATACTAAAACAACTACTGTAACTGGTGTTGAGATGTTCAGAAAAGAAATGGAACAAGGTCAAGCTGGTGATAACTGTGGTGTTCTTTTAAGAGGTATTAAAAAAGAAGACGTAGAAAGAGGACAAGTTTTATGTAAACCAAAAACTATTACTCCACATACAAAATTCAGATGTGAAGTGTATATCCTTTCTAAAGAGGAAGGTGGTAGACATACTCCATTCTTCTCAGGATATAGACCACAATTCTATGTAAGAACTACAGACGTTACTGGTTCTTGTACATTACCTGAAGGTACTGAAATGGTTATGCCAGGTGATAACGTAGAAATGACAGTTGAATTAGTTGCTCCAATCGCTCTAGACAAAGGTACAAAGTTTGCTATTAGAGAAGGTGGTAGAACTGTAGGTGCTGGAGTTGTTGCTGAAATCATTGAATAAGGATTTATAATGGCAAACATTAGAATAAAAATTGGATTAAAATGTCAAGAGAATGGTGATATAAACTATACTACTTGGAAAAATCCAAAAACTCATACTGAAAAGTTTGAAGTAAAAAAATATAGTCCGAAATTAAAAAAACATACTTTACACAAAGAAGTTAAATTAAAATCGTAATATTTTGAACTTGTGGTTAATTCCACAAGTTCTTTTTAAAAAAATAAATAGGTCAGTAGCTCCAATGGTAGAGCGCCGGATTCCAAATCCGATGGTTGTGGGTTCGAATCCCTCCTGGCCTGCCACCTGAATTTTTTTAAAAGAAGTGCTCACTTTTTTTGAAAGAATTTATAAGCTTTTTCAACAGCAATCAAAAATCGGAGTCAATAGTGAATAGATTACAAAGTTATTACACAAATGCTAAATCAGAATTATTAAAAGTTATTTTTCCAATTAAGGAACAAATTAGATCAGCATATTTATCTGTGTTTATAGTTGTTACTGTAATTACACTTTTTTTAGCTTTAATTGATGGAATAATGTCGTTAAGCTTATCTTCAATAATTAATTAAGGAAATAGATTTATGGCACATAAATGGTATGCAATACAAACTTATTCAGGTAGTGAGTTATCTGTAAAAAAAGCTTTAATACAATTAGCTGAAGAAATGGCAGATGGAAGAATTGCAGAGGTTTTAGTTCCAACAGAAGATTTAATTGAAATTAAAAAAGGTAAAAAATCTATAGTTGAAAGACCTTTATATCCTGCATATGCATTTGCAAAAATAGAGCTAGACACAGGTTTATGGCATAGAATTCAATCAATGCCAAAAGTTGGAAGATTCATTGGTGAATCAAAAAAACCAACAGCTTTATCTGAAAAAGATATTAATCTAATTTTAGAAAAAGTGAAAAATAGAGCAGCAGCAAAACCAAAAGTTTCATTTGACGAAGGTGAAATGGTAAGAATAAACGAAGGTCCTTTCTCTAACTTTAATGGTTTAGTAGAAGACTTTGATATGGTTTCTGGTTTATTAAAATTAAATGTTTCAATATTTGGAAGAAATACTCCTGTTGAAATCTCTTATACACAAGTAGAAAGAGTAGTTTAATTTTATAATAATTTTAGGCATTAGGCAAAAAAACTAGCTTCTTGTTATAGTTTTCTTGCCTAATGTCTAATCATTAAAATATTGTTAAAGGAATAGCATGGCTAAAAAAATTCAAGGGTTACTTAAATTACAGATACCTGCAGGTGCTGCAAACCCATCACCACCAGTTGGACCAGCTTTAGGTCAAAGAGGTGTTAATATAATGGAGTTTTGTAAAGCTTTCAATGAAAGAACTAAAGATAAAGCAGGATTTAAATTACCTGTAGTTATTACAGTTTATACAGATAAAAGTTTTACATTTGAAGTAAAACAACCACCAATGACTGATTTAATCAAAAAAGTTGCTGGTATTAAAGCAGGTTCTAGTAATCCATTAAAACAAAAAATTGGAAAATTATCTAGAGATCAAATCATGGAAATCGTTGATATGAAAATCAAAGATTTAAATACAGATGATAAAGAAGCAGCTGCAAGAATCGTTGCAGGTTCAGCTAGATCAATTGGTATTGAAACAGAATTATAATATTCTGTTTTAAGAAAGTCTTACCACCAGACTTAATAATGGCGGTAGCAAAATAATATAATTGCGGGGATAATAATGGCAAAAATTTCAAAAAGATACAAAGCTTTAACAGAAAAAATTGAGAATAGAAAATACTCATTAACTGAAGCTTGTACAAGTGTAAAAGAATTAAAATCAGCTAAATTTGACGAAAGTGTTGAAATTGCACTTAACTTAAATGTTGATCCAAGACATGCAGACCAAATGATTAGAGGTGCTGTTGTACTTCCAAATGGAACTGGTAAAACTGTAAGAGTTGCAGTATTTGCTAAAGGTTTAAAAATGGACGAAGCAAAAGCAGCAGGTGCTGATGTTGTTGGTAACGATGATTTAGCTGAAGCTATCCAAGCTGGAAACATCAATTTTGATGTTTTAATTGCAACTCCTGATTGTATGGGAATTGTAGGAAAAGTAGGAAGAATTTTAGGGCCAAAAGGTTTAATGCCAAATCCTAAAACTGGAACAGTAACAATGGACGTTACAAAAGCTGTAACTGATGCTAAAGGTGGTCAAGTTACATATAGAGTTGATAAAAAAGGTAATATGCAAGCTGGAATTGGAAAAGTTTCTTTTTCTGCTGAAGCTATTAGAGAAAATGCTGCAGCATTTATCGCAGCTATCAATAAAGCAAAACCTTCAACTGCAAAAGGTAGATATATTACTAATGCAGCTATATCGTTAACAATGAGCCCATCAATTGTTTTAGATAATATGGAAATTATGGAAATTAGATAAGGTTTACCTTATCTAATTTTTTTTTAGCATTCAATAATGAAGATTAAATCTTTATTATTGAGTGTTATTCAAAGCACTGAAATAAAACTGAAGACAGCTGGTAAGAGACACCTCCGTTTCTTGTAAGTCCCGCCTAAGTCGATGTTTTGAAGGGAGGAGAAATATATGACTAAACAACAAAAATCAGAGATTATTAATTTTTTAACATCTGAATTCAAACAATCTTTAGCGGTTGTAGTATGTGACTATAAAGGTCTTACTCATAAAGAGTTAGAAACTTTAAGAAAAGATGCTAGAGCTAATAATACTAAAGTACAAGTTGCTAAAAATACTTTAGTAACAGTTGCTGTTAAGAATGCAGAATTAGGTGATGTAGAATTAAGTGGTACGAATATTTTCTTATGGTCAGAAGATCAAATTTCAGCTTGTAAAGTAGCTGATAAGTTTGCATCTGCTAACAAAGAAAAATTCACTATTAAATCTGGTATCATTGAAGGTGAAATTGCTGACGCTGCTAGAGTTAATGCATTCGCTAAATTACCATCTAAAGAAGAACTTCTTGGTATGCTTGCATCTGTATGGATGGCACCAGTTAGAAACTTTACTATTGGTCTTGATGCACTTAGAAGAAAAAAAGAAGAAGAGGCAGCTTAATTATTTAAGCTATTAATAAAAATAAAAAAATAAAAATTATAAGGAAAATGAAATGGCAATTTCTAAAGAAGACGTTTTAGAATTTATCTCTGGTTTATCTGTATTAGAATTATCAGAATTAGTAAAAGAATTTGAAGAAAAATTTGGTGTATCTGCACAACCTGTAGCTATGGCTGGTGGAGCAGTTGCTGCTGTTGAAGCTGCTGAAGAAAAAACTGAATTTGATGTTGTTATCATAGATTCAGGTGACAAAAAAATTAATGTTATTAAAGAAATTAGAGCATTAACTGGTTTAGGATTAAAAGAAGCTAAATCTGCTGCTGAAGAAACTCCTTCAACAATTAAAGAAGGTATCTCAAAAGAAGATGCTGAAGCTGCAAAAGCTGCATTAGAAGCTGCTGGTGCTAAAGTAGAAATTAAATAATTACTCGTTAATTATGACTGTTATACAAGGCTTTTAGCCTTGTATAAGAACAGCATCTTTGAGGGCTAAGGTTAAAATTTTATGAAATTTTAACCCTATCCTTTATGGATGCTTTTGTGCTTTATAGAAATATAAAAAGCAAAACTTAACCAAATTTTATAACAAGGCCGACAATGTTAAACTCTTTAAAATCTGGTAATAGACTTAGAGTTGATTTTGCAAAAAATCCACAACAAATTGAAATTCCAAACTTATTACAACTACAACAAACTTCATATGACACATTTTTAATGATTGGTCAAGATGACAGAACTACTGCTGGAATTGAAAAAGTATTTAAATCTATTTTCCCTATACATGACGTTCAAAACAGAATTACACTTGACTACCTAGGTTCAGACGTAGGAAAACCTAAATATGATGTACGAGAATCAATGGTTAGAGGATTAACATATTCTATTCCTCTTAAAATTAACATAAGACTTACATTATGGGATCTTGACGAAAAAACTGGTGAAAAAATCGGTGTAAAAGATATGAAGGAACAAGCTTTATTTATTAGAGAAATTCCTTTAATGACTGATAGAACTTCTTTTATAGTAAATGGTGTTGAGAGAGTTGTTGTTAATCAACTTCACAGATCACCAGGTGTTATTTTCAAAGAAGAAGAATCAAATACAGCTGATAATAAACTAATCTATACTGGGCAAATTATTCCAGATAGAGGTTCTTGGTTATATTTTGAATATGATGCAAAAGATGTATTATATGTAAGAATTAACAAAAGAAGAAAAGTTCCTGTTACTATTTTATTTAGAGCATTAGGTTATTCTAAAGAAGATATTATCAAATTATTCTATCCAATAGTTAATATTAAAATTAAAAACAATAAGTTCTTAACAGAATTTAATCCTGATGATTTCATGGGAAGAATTGAATTTGATGTTAAAGATGACAAAGGTAACTTAGTTATTGGAGCTGGAAAAAGATTAACTGCAAGAAAAGCAAAAGCTTTAGTTGATGGTGGTCTTAAATTAATTGAATACCCATTAGAACAATTAATGGATAGATCAACAGCTAATACTATTTATGATCCAGAATCAGGAGAAGTGTTATTTGATTCTTTAACTAACCTTGATGAATTAAAATTAAAAAAACTTTTAGATTTAGGTTTTGAATCATTTGATATTGCAAATGACTTAGCAACTGGTATTGATAATTCTATTATTAATGCATTTAAAGCTGATGCTGAATCTTTAAAACTTTTAAAACAAACTGAGCAAATTGATGATGAAAACGATTTATCTGCAATCAGAATTTATAAAGTTATGAGACCAGGTGAGCCTGTTACTAAAGAAGCTGCAAAAGAATTCGTTAAAAAATTATTCTTTGATCCAGAAAGATATGATTTAACAAAAGTGGGAAGAATGAAAATGAACCACAAATTAGGTGTTAATGTACCTGAATATGTAACAACTTTAACATATGAAGATGTTATTAAAACAGTACAATACCTAGTAAAAGTTAAATCAGGTCATGGTCATATCGATGATAGAGATCACTTAGGAAACAGAAGAATTAGAGCAATTGGTGAATTATTAGCAAATGAATTACATGCTGGTTTAATCAAAATGCAAAAAGCAATTAGAGATAAAATGACTACATTATCTGGTACATTAGAAGATATTATGCCACATGATTTAGTAAACTCTAAAATGATTACATCAACAATTACTGAATTCTTCACTTCAGGTCAATTATCTCAATTTATGGATCAAACAAATCCATTATCAGAAGTTACTCATAAAAGAAGACTTTCTGCACTAGGTGAGGGTGGACTTGTAAAAGAGAGAGCTGGATTTGAAGTAAGGGACGTTCACGCAACTCACTATGGAAGAATTTGTCCAGTTGAAACTCCAGAGGGTCAAAATATTGGTCTTATTAATACATTATCAACTTTCTCAAAAGTTAATGAATTAGGATTTATTGAAGCTCCATATAAAACTGTTGTTGATGGTGTTGTTACAGATGAAATTAAGTATTACACAGCAACTCAAGAAGAGGGATTAGTTATTGCACCTGGTTCTACAAAACTTGATGAACACGGTAAAATTTTAGAAGCTTTAACTGAGGCTAGATTAGATGGGGAAATTTTATTAGTTGAAAAAAATAAAATTGATTTAATTGATATTTCTTCTCAAATGGTTATGGGTGTTGCTGCATCTTTAATTCCATTCTTAGAGCATGATGATGCCAACAGAGCCTTAATGGGATCAAATATGATGAGACAAGCTGTTCCATTATTAAGACCAAATGCTCCTGTTGTTGGAACTGGTTTAGAAAAAACAGTAGCACGTGATGCATGGGAAGCTATTAAAGCAAACAGAGCAGGACTTGTAGAAAAAGCTGATGCAAAAAATATTTATGTAAGAGGTGAAGATGAAAACGGTGCTTTCATTGATCATTATTCTGTAAATAAAAATGTAAGAACAAATAATAATACATCTTTTGGACAAAGAATTGCTGTTCAAGAGGGTGATTTTGTTGAAAAAGGACAAGTAATTGCTGATGGTCCTTCAATGGATAGAGGTGAATTAGCAGTTGGTGTTAATGCTATGGTTGCCTTCATGCCTTGGAATGGATATAACTATGAGGATGCTATCGTTCTTTCTGAGAGATTAATAGAAGAAGACGCATTTACATCTATTCATATTTATGAAAAAGAAGTAGAGTGTAGAGAGCTTAAGCATGGTAATGAAGAAATAACAAGAGATCTACCAGGTGTTAAAGAAGAATCTATTACACATTTAGATAATTCAGGTATTGTTAAAATCGGTACTTATGTAAAATCAGGAATGATTTTAGTTGGAAAAGTTACACCAAAAGGTGAAATCAAACCGACTCCAGAAGAAAGACTATTAAGAGCAATCTTTGGTGAAAAAGCTGGACATGTTATCAATAAATCTTTAGTATGTCCTACATCAATGGAAGGTACTGTTGTTGATGTTAAAGTATTTACTAAAAAAGGTTATGAAAAAGACGAAAGAGCAATAGCTGAAATAGAGTCTGAAAAAGCTGAATTAGATTTAAAACATCATGATAAATTATTGATGTTAGACAGAGAAGAAATTTTAAAAATTAATGATTTATTATTAAAATCAGTATTAAGCAAAGATGTTGAACTTGATGATGTTACATATAAAAAAGGTGAAACTATTCCTGTTGATGTATTATCAAATGTAAATAGATTTGCTATGAAAAAAGTAGTTTCTTCTTATTCAAAAGAGATTGAAAAATCATACAATGATATTAAAGAACACTTTATTAAACAAAAATCTCATTTAAGAGATGAACATGAAGAAAAACTTCAAGTTTTAGAGCACGATGATATTTTATCTTCAGGTGTAATAAAACAAGTAAAAGTTTATATCGCAACTAAGAGAAAAATCAAAGTTGGGGATAAAATGGCAGGAAGACATGGAAACAAAGGTATCGTTTCTAATATAGTTCCTAAAGTTGATATGCCTTACTTGGAAGATGGTTCAACAGTTGACGTTATTCTTAATCCACTTGGGGTTCCATCAAGGATGAATATTGGACAAATTCTTGAAGTTCACTTAGGATTAGTTGGTAAAAGATTAGGAGCTCAAATTCAAGATATATTTGAAGCTAAAAAAGCTGATTTTATTTCTGAATTAAGAGCTAAAATGACTGAAATTGCATCTGTTGCTAAGCTTATGAATGGTAAAGCATTTATGGATAAATTAACTGATGAAGAATTAATCAAATACGGTCAAGACTGGTCAAAAGGTGTTAGATTTGCAACACAAATTTTTGATGGTGTAAAAGAAGAAGAATTTATTAAATTATTTGAATTAGCTAAAATTGATTCAGATGGTAAATGTGTTCTTTATGATGGTAAAACTGGTAACAAAATGATGGAAAGAGTAAATGTAGGTTACATGTATATGCTTAAACTACATCACTTAGTTGATGAAAAAGTTCACGCAAGATCTACTGGACCTTACTCATTAGTTACTCAACAACCAGTTGGAGGAAAAGCTCTATTTGGTGGACAAAGATTTGGAGAGATGGAGGTTTGGGCTCTTGAAGCTTATGGTGCAACTAATGTACTTAAAGAGATGCTTACAACGAAATCAGATGATGTTGAAGGAAGAACAAGAGCTTATAGAGCTATTGCAAATGGTGAAAATGTTCCAAATTCAGGTGTACCTGAAACATTCTTCGTATTAACAAAAGAGTTAAAAGCTCTAGCTTTAGATGTAGAGATTTTTGGAGAGGTAGAAAACAATGAGTAATAACGAAAAAATATTATCACCAATTGAAATTAAAGAGTTAGAAAGACCGCAAGATTTTGCGGCTTTCCAATTAAGATTAGCAAGTCCTGAAAAAATATTAGCATGGTCTTGTGGTGAAGTTAAAAAACCTGAAACTATTAACTATAGAACATTAAAACCTGAAAGAGATGGTTTATTTTGTGCGAAAATTTTTGGACCTGTAAAAGATTACGAATGTCTTTGCGGTAAATACAAAAAAATGAGATACAAAGGTGTTGTATGTGAAAAATGTGGGGTTGAAGTTACTTCTTCAAAAGTAAGAAGACACAGAATGGGACATATTGATTTAGTATCTCCTGTTGCTCATATTTGGATGGTGTCATCTTTACCTACAAGAATCGGTACATTATTAGGTGTTAAACTTAAAGATCTTGAGAGAGTATTATATTATGAAGCATATATCGTAAGTGAAGCAGGTGACGCTTTTTATGATAATGAAAAAACTAAAAAAGTTGAAAAATATGATATCTTAAATGAAGAACAATATAGAACTATCTCTGATTTATTTGAACACACAGGTTTTGATGCAAACATGGGTGGACAAGTTGTTAGAGACTTATTAGAAACTATTGATTTATTTGAATTATTAACAGTTTTAAAAGAAGAAATGGGTTCTACAAAATCTGAAGCTAAAAGAAAAACTATAATTAAAAGATTGAAAGTTGTTGAAAACTTCTTAAATTCAGGTAATAAACCAGAATGGATGATGTTAACTCAATTACCAGTTTTACCACCTGATTTAAGACCACTTGTTTCACTTGATGGTGGAAAATTTGCAGTATCAGATGTTAATGACTTATATAGAAGAGTTATCAACAGAAATAACAGATTAAAAAGATTAACAGAACTTGATGCTCCTGAAATCATTATTAGAAATGAAAAAAGAATGCTTCAAGAAGCAGTTGATGCTTTATTTGATAATGGTAAAACTGCAAATGCAGTTAAAGGTGCAAATAAAAGACCTTTAAAATCTTTATCTGAAATTATTAAAGGTAAACAAGGACGATTTAGACAAAATTTACTTGGTAAAAGGGTTGACTTCTCAGGAAGATCTGTTATCGTTGTTGGACCTACATTAAATATGGACCAATGTGGTATTCCTAAAAAAATGGCTCTTGAGTTATTTAAACCGCATTTAATGGCTAAATTAGAAGAAAAAGGTTATGCAACTACTTTAAAAGCTGCAAAAAGATTAATTGAATCTGAAGCAAATGAAGTATGGGAATGTCTAAACGAAATCGTTGATGAATACCCAATTATGTTAAATAGAGCTCCAACTCTACATAAACTTTCTATTCAAGCTTTCCACCCTGTATTAATTGATGGAAAAGCTATTAGATTACATCCTTTAGTTTGTGCTGCCTTCAATGCCGACTTCGATGGGGATCAAATGGCCGTTCACGTGCCTTTATCACAAGAAGCAGTTGCAGAAGCAAAAATTCTAATGATGTCTTCTATGAATATTCTTTTACCAGCATCAGGTAGAGCAATTGCTGTACCTTCACAAGATATGATTTTAGGTATTTATTATCTATCATTAGAAAAAGATGGTGTTAAAGGAGAGCATAAATTATTTACAGATGTAAATGAAGTAAAAATTGCTTTAGATATGGGGCAAGTAGATTTACATGCTAAAATCAGAACTAAGTTGGATGATAAAGTTATTCATACAACTGTTGGAAGATTAATTATTCATGAAATCTTACCAAATTTTGTACCTAATAATTTATGGAATAAAATTTTAAAGAAAAAAGATATTGGTACATTAGTTGATTATATTTATAAACATGGTGGTTATGAAGTAACACCAAGATTCCTAGATAACTTAAAAAATCTAGGATTTAGATATGCAACTGTTGCAGGTATTTCTATTTCTATTGATGATATTAGAGTTCCAGAATCAAAAGTTGGACATATTACTAAATCTAAAAAAGAAGTTATTGAAGTTCAAAAACAATTTTCACAAGGTTTATTAACTGAGCAAGAAAGATATAATAAAATTATTGATATCTGGACAGAAGTTAACAATAAACTTGGTTCTGAAATGATGGATTTAGTTAAAACTGATAAAAATGGATTCAACTCTATTTATATGATGGCCGATTCAGGAGCTAGGGGTTCTGCTGCACAGATCAGACAGTTATCGGGTATGAGGGGACTTATGGCTAAGCCAGATGGTTCTATTATTGAAACACCAATTATTTCAAACTTTAGAGAAGGTCTAAACGTACTTGAGTACTTTATTTCAACTCACGGAGCTAGAAAAGGTCTTGCGGATACAGCACTTAAAACAGCAAATGCTGGTTACTTAACTAGAAAGTTAATTGATGTATCTCAAAATGTAAGAATTACAATTGAAGATTGTGGAACTCACGAAGGTATCGAAATTACAGATATTACTTCAGGTAATGAATTAATTGAAAGCTTAGAAGAGAGAATCACAGGTAGAGTTATTGCTGAAGATATTATTGATCCTATTTCAAATGAAATCTTATTTGCAGAGGGTACATTAATAACTGAAGAAGATGCAAAAGTTGTTGCTGATGCTGAAGTAAAAGCAGTAACAATTAGAACTCCATTAACTTGTAAAGTTGAAAATGGATTATGTTCAAAATGTTATGGTCTAAATCTTGGTGAGCAAAGAAAAGCAAAACCAGGTGAAGCTGTTGGAGTTGTTGCTGCTCAATCAATTGGAGAGCCAGGAACTCAGCTGACACTTAGAACTTTCCACGTTGGGGGAACAGCATCTGCTACTCAAACTGAAAGAGAATTAAAAGCTGATAAAGAAGGTTTCATTAGATACTATAACATCAAAAAATATGTTAAAGCAGATGGAAAAATCATTGTTGCAAATAGAAGAAATGCTGGTGTTTTACTTGTTGAGCCAAAAATAAATGCACCATTTAAAGGTAAAGTTAATGTTGAAACAATTCACGAAGAGACTATTTTAACTATTACAAATGGAAAAGATACTAAAAAATATTATTTAAGAAAAAATGATGTTGCAAAAGCTAATGAGTTAGCTGGTATTTCTGGAAAAATTGAAGGGAAATTATATTTACCTTATTCAAATAATTTTGAAGTAGAACAAAATGAATCAATCGTAGAGATGATTAAAGATGGATGGAATATTCCAAATAGAATTCCATTTGCTTCAGAATTAAAAGTTGAAGATGGAGCACCAATTACTTCTGTTATAACTTCAGGGGCAAAGGGAAATGTTAAATATTATAAATTAACAGGTGATTATTTAGAAAGAAGAGAAGATATAAAAGCAGGTGATACTGTAACAGACAAAGGTGTATTTGCTGTTATCGTAGATGGTGAAGATAGAGAAGCATTAAGACATTATATAGCACGTGGTTCATTAATTGAATTAAATGATAATACAGAAGTTGAAAAAGATTCTATAATTGCTGTACCTAAAACGGCTGAGCAAGTTGTAATTGCAGAATGGGATCCATATGCAAATCCTACAATTGCTGAAAAAGCTGGAACAATATCATTTGAAGATATTATCCCTGGGGTTACTGTTTCTGAACAATTTGATGAATTAACAGGTACTTCTAAATTAGTTGTTAATGAGTATATTCCAAGTGGATATAAACCAACAATTATTTTAGCGACAGATGATAAAGAGATTATTAGATATTCACTTGATCCTAAAACTTCGTTAAACGTTGCTGAAGGTAAAAGAGTTGAAGTAGCTGATATTATTGGTAAAACACCAAAAGCAACTCAAAAATCAAAAGATATTACTGGGGGTCTTCCAAGGGTATCAGAATTATTTGAAGCTAGACGACCAAAAAATATTGCTGTATTAGCATCATTTGATGGAGTTGTAACATTTGGTAAACCATTAAGAAATAAACAAAGAATTATTATTTCTGATAATACAGGTAATAATACTGAGTATTTAGTAGAGAAATCTAAACAAATTTTAGTGCACGAAGGTGAGTTTGTTCATGCTGGTGAAGCATTAACAGATGGACAAGTTTCTCCTCATGATGTATTAAGAATTCTTGGAGAAAAAGCTTTACATTACTTTATTGTTTCTGAAGTACAACAAGTATATAGATCTCAAGGGGTTAATATTGCTGATAAACATATTGAGGTAATTACATCTCAAATGTTAAGACAAGTTGCTATTTTAGATGGAGGAGATACTAAGTTTATCGTTGGAGATATGATTTCTAAAAAGAAATTTAAAATTGAAAATGAAAAAATTATAAAATTAGGTGGTGAACCTGCTATTGCTGAACCTTTATTACTAGGTATTACAAGAGCTGCTGTTACATCTGATTCTATTATCTCAGCTGCATCATTCCAAGAAACAACAAAAGTTTTAACAGAAGCTGCTATATCTGCTAAAATGGATATGTTAGAAGACTTAAAAGAAAACGTTGTTATTGGTAGAACAATTCCTGTTGGAACTGGTCTATACAAAAATCAAAAAATTAAATTTTCTGAACATTAATCTTAAACAATAGAGCTTTTGCTCTATTGTTTAAATACTTTAAAATATAAAATGTCATTCTTATCTCTATTTTTAATCTTTATCGCATTAGAATTTTTTGAATCTACATGGCAAAAATCTGATACCTTATATGGTTTAATATATAATAATTTCTCAATTTTTAATAAAAATATCATTTTATATTTTTTACTACATACAACATTTTTTTATACAATATTTTTATCTTTTTATCTTAATAATTTTAGTTTTTGGATGAGTTCTATTTTAGTAATAAAATTTTTAGACATTAGTTTTAAATTGACAATAATGCAAAAACTTTTAAATGGAAAAGATATTAATCAAATTATTCCAATGAATATTAATATGAATCTAGTTTTTAGATATATGAATGTATTTATTTACCCCTTAACATTTCTTTTTGCAGCTGGATTATAATAAATCTCATTTTGTCACTTTATTTTTATTCTAATATGCTAAGATTCTGATATAAAAATAAAAAGGAATATATAAATGCAATATTTAGTTATCGCTTATGACAATGAAAATGCTCTAGAAAGAAGACTAGAGTCAAGAGAAGCACATATTGAAGGTGCCAGAAAACTTATGGCTGAAGGTAAAATTATTAATGCAGGTGCTTTAATAGAAGACGATGTAATGGTAGGATCAACTTTATTTATTGACTTTGAAACAGATGAAGAATTAGATGAATGGTTAGAAAATGAGCCATATGTAAAAAATAATGTATGGAATATGGATGAATTCCAGATCGTGCCTATGAAGTTACTTCCTAAACAATAGCAATTAATCTCAAATCAACTCATAAATATCGACAAATTGGGCTTCTATAAGTTTCAATTTGTCTCAACTAAAATCAATAAATTTACTCAAAGCTCAGTTTTAAAACAGTACAATTGACAGTACAAAAAATATTTAAAATGGTGTACTGTCATTATGAAAAGAACAAGTAAAAAACTTACAGAATTAGAATTAAAAAAAGCACAAATAAGAGAAAAAGATTATAATCTAAGCGATGGTGATGGACTTTATTTTATCGTACGTAAAAATGGTTCTAAATTTTTTAGATTAGATTTTAGATATGGTGGAAAGCGATTATCTATGAGTTTGGGTGTTTATCCTCAAACTTCTTTAAAAGAAGCAAGGGATAAAACAGCTGATGCAAAAAAGCTACTAGAAAATAATATAAATCCTATTTCTGAGAAAAAACTTAATAAAATTACTGAAGAAATTACGCTTAATTTTGTTATAGATAAATGGCTTGAAATTAGAAAATTAAATTCTAGTGAAGCAACTTGGAAAACAAATCAAAGAATATTAAAAAATGTAACGGATAAGATTGGTAATATTGCAATAAAAGATATTGAAAGAAAAGATTATATTGAAATTATTTTGAATGTGCAAAAAAAAGGTAGAATTGAAACAGGATTAAGGATTTTATCTCTTGTATTTAAAGTATATCAATTTGCAGTTACTAATGGGTATGTTGAACATAATATAATAGTTGATATTGATAAAAAAGCTACACTTTTGAAAAACAAAGAAAAACATCTTCCTGCGCTTACAGAAAAAGAAGATATTAAACAGCTCTTAAAAGATATAAATAGTATTGAAGATAGGTTTAGAAGTGATATAAGTACAATATTTATATTCAAACTTATTCCTTATGTTTTTGTAAGAAGTGAAAATATTAGACTCATGTGTTGGGATGATTTAGATTTAGAAAAAGGTCTATGGGCAATTCCAAAAGAAAAAATGAAAATGAATGTGGATTTTGTTTGTCCTTTACCAAAACAAGCTATAAAATTAATTAAAGAAATAGAACCTTACACAAGACATAGAAGTAAATTTGTATTTCCTTCACCTCAAAAAAGTGATAGAGGTGTTACGGGTTCGACTTTAGCTGATACTTTAAATAGATTAGGTTATCAAAATAGACACTGTTTTCATGGCTTTAGAAGTATGTTTTCAACAATAGCACATGAATTGTATAAAGAACATGGATTTCATTCTGATATTATTGAAGCTTGTTTGGCTCATAAAGAGAAGAATAGAGTAAAAGCATCTTATAATAGAGAATCAAAGTTTAAATATTTTGATGAAAAAAAAGAGTTGATACAATGGTGGGCTGATTGGTTGGATAATTTTATTTAATAAGGATGAGTAAAGAGACAAAATTTCTTTACTTTTATTATGATTTACCTTCTTAATTTTCTTTTTCTTTTTTCAGTTGAAGTTGTTTCTTGTTCAAATTTTTTAACAAAAAAATTTAATGAACTTTCCTCTTCTTTTTTTGTAATTGATGAAGTGACTGCAATAAGCTTATCCCAATTATTATCAATTAAAATTTTTAAAGAAACAACACCTTTTTTATACTTTTCAAAAGGGATTTTATTGCTTCGTTCAAGATGAAAATTGTATAGTCTTAATGTTTCCAATTTTCTATTTTTTTTAAAAACTTTGTGATTATGTATCAAATCATTATTTGATAAAGTTCCAATATCTATTGTTGTCATAATTTTTCCCTTATGTGTATTTTTTTTTATTTGTTTTAATATCTTTATTCACAATTTTTATGGATATTTTTAGTGGATGTGATTTTTTAGTTAAATCTAAGTGAGAAAATAATGGTTATTGTTGAGAATATATAAAGAAAAGGATACTTTTGTTGTTCAATAGTTAATTTTTATTTAGATTTAACAAAAAAGAGTCATTTGAGAGTCATTTTCAAAGTATAATAAATTTGTTTAATTACACAATAAGGATTATAAATGTCAAATATAAAATTAATTTCTACTACTTCATTGGCTAAAAATTCTTCATTATCACCAAAAGATTTATTCGCAAAATTTAATAGTTTAGGATTTATTGAAAAAAATGAAGAAGATTCTTGGACTTTAACAGAAAAAGGAATTTCTCTTGGAGGAGAATATATTGAGAATAAACAGTATGGTAGATATATCGCTTGGCCTGAAAATATTGATTTAAATAATTTCAAAATTGAAATAATTACTGCAACTAAAATAGGACAACATTTTGATTTATCAGCAAGAAAGATGAATGTAATATTATCTGAAATAGGTTGGACAAAAAAAGGTTTAAAAGGTTGGAATTTAACAGAACAAGGTAAAAAAGCTGGTGGAATTCAATCAGAAGATTTTAAGTCAGGAATTCCATATGTACAATGGCCTATTGAAATATTAAATAATAAAACTTTAATATCAACTATTGCAGATTTAAGTGGAAATAGTCAACATGAAGAACCAAATAAAACTAAAGATGAACAAGTTGATTTTAGAGAAAAATTTGAAGCTAAACATAGAGCAACTGATGGTCATTATACTAGGTCAAAAGCAGAAATGTTAATTGATAACTGGTTATATATGTTTGAAATAGTTCATGCGTATGAAAGAAAATTACCTATAGAAGAAAATGTATATTCTGATTTTTATATTCCTGCGGGAAAAGTTTATATCGAGTATTGGGGATATGAAAATGATGAAAAATATTTAAATCGAAAAAAACAAAAACAAGATATATATAAAAAGTATAACTTGAATTTGATAGAGTTAGAGGATAAAGATATTCAGAATTTAGATGATGTATTACCAAAATATTTACTTAAATTTGGTATTCAGACTTTCTAAAGCCTGAAATTATTTAGTAAAAAACCAGCTTTTTTACAGTCATGATAATATTTGGTTTAAATATATTGTAAATTCATCTAATAAACTATAAATTAAGTTCCCTATAAAGGAACAAGAGGTACAATACTAAATGAATGTAATAAGCAAAAGAACATTAATAGAATTTTACGAAAAACATCCACAAGCTAAAACTCCGTTAGAAGTTTGGCATCTTGATACAAGAAAAGCTGAGTGGAAAACACCTGATGATATTAAAAAAATGTATTCAAATGCATCTTTTTTAGAAGATAATAGAGTTGTTTTTAATATTAAAGGTAATGACTATAGATTAATTGTTCATATTGATTATTTAAGAAAAATTGTTAGAGTAAAATTTATTGGTACTCATGCCCAATATGACAAAATAAATGCAAAGGAAATATAACCATGCAATTAAAAATTATAAGAAATGAAAAAGAGTATGATGACGCTCTAAATAGAATTGATGAATTAATGGAGCTAAATCCAGAACTAGGAACAGCCCAAAGTGATGAACTTGAAATTTTAGTTTTATTAGTAGAAAAATATGAAGAAATAAATTGGAATATATCAACACCAGACCCAATAGAAGCCATAAAATATAGAATGGAAGAGATGAATCTAAAACAGAAGGATTTAGTAGTTTATATTGGGAATAAAAGTAAAGTATCAGAACTTTTAAATAGAAAAATATCTTTATCTCTTTCTATGGTTAAAAATCTATCTGAGGGTTTACATATTCCCTTGGAAATATTAGTAAAACCAATTTGAAATTACTATTAAAAGAGACAAGAAGTCTCTTTTAGGCTGATAGATGATTTTTTTGTTTTAAATCAAAAGTAGTAGTTTATATTATTTGTTCATATCTTTTAACAATGTCATTCTCATCCAAGCAGATGTAGTGATTTTTGTTCCAATTTCTTGTGACATTTTTAAGGCTTGTTCTTCAATCCATTCTTTCTCAAGTTGATTTAACGCTACAGGAATTGCTGTATTTCTTACTTGATTTTGTTCTTTTTTTGGTCGTCCTAATTGCTTTTTTTTTGTATTTTCTTCTAGTACCTTTTCACTAGTTTGTATTTTGGAACTATTTTTTTTTAATTTATCAGCATATCCCATTTTATTTTTCCAAATCTTTTTTTAATATAATCATATCTTCTATGGCATTTCTATAAATATGTCTTTTAAATCTATTAGTTCCAGCTTTAGTTTCAACATATTCACAATCGAATAAACTATCTTCTAGAACAGAAGATTCTCTAACAAAAACTATTGAAATATCCAAATCTTGAAATGATTTCTTTATTTCATCCGATAGGTATTCTTTTAGCTCAATTGCTTTATTATTATTTTTTGTTCTATTTATAGCAATTATGATATTTTTATTTATCTGTGCTACATCTTTTAATGTTGCCATTGTAGCTTGAACATCAACAATTGAAGTTAATGTTGGTATGATAATTTTATTTGCTTGCTTGATAATATTGTTAATTCTAGTGTCTTTAAATCCACCAAAATCATATACAATATTTTCATCAAATGGAATTTCATCATATTCTTCACTTGAAACCAAAAAACCTTTTTCTTCTGGCATTAAATTATGAGCTGATGAGTGAGAATCGTTTGTTACATATGTATAATCAAACATTTGAGAAATCTGTACAGATAGAGTTGTCTTTCCAACACCACCTTTAATACTGTATACTACAAATGACAAATAGGGCTCCTTGAAATTATTTCTATATATATTTATATATTATATTGTTTTATATAAATAAATTATATCAAAAGATTTATAAATATATAATATTATAATTTAATATATAATTCTATATATTTATATATAAAATATATAATTAATTGTAATTTCAATTTTCTTAATTTATAGTATAATATTTTTATCAGGAGCTTTTATGGGAAAAATTATATATCACTATTGTAACGTAGATTCATTCAAGGCTATAATTCAAAATAAAACTATATGGCTTAGTTCAGTTTATAATCTAAATGACTATAAAGAAATACACTGGATAAAAGATAAAGTTTTAAAAAAAATAAAAGAGTATACAAATAAAAATTCTTACGAAAAATTTAATAGTTTCATTAAATTGTTTGAAAATCAACAACCAACTGTCTATATTGCCTCATTTTCTCAAGGAGATGATTTACTTAGCCAATGGAGAGCTTATGCTAATGATGGTTTTGGAGTAGCTATTGGTTTTAATACAGATTATTTTGAACAAAATGATTTAATTAAAACTTCAGAGGTTTTATATGATGAAAAGCAACAAGAAGTAGAAATAGAAAAAATTTTGAAGCCATTATTAAAATTGGATGATAAAATAAATTTTGAATCAAAAGAGTTTAAAGAATATTGTGAAAATATTATAAATGAAATAAATAATTTATCAGCTAAATCAAAAAATGAACTTTTTATGGAAGAGCAAGAAGTTAGATTAATTCATAATCCAATAATAATAGAAGATGAAAAAACCAAACAATTTATATTTAAAAACAATTTATCACAAATGATGTTTAGAGCTGTTTGTGGAAATTTAATACCTTATTTTGAACTAAAATTTGATTATTTTTGCGAAAGTAAACCACCAATTTTAGAGATAATAAAAGGACCTAAAAATAAGTTTATTAATCAAGAGATAAAAATATTTTTAGCAAATAATGGATTCTATAATGTGGATATTAAAAATTCAAAATCATCATATAGATGATATTTTAGCTATACTATTAAAATAAAAAGTAAAACAAGAGGAATAATATGAATTTTAATGAATTAACATTAGAAAGAAAAAATCAATTACATGATGAAGTAAAACAATTTGCAATGAGTATTGGAGGAACTAATGTCTTCCTTCAAATGATTGAAGATATAAAAAAAGAAAAACCACATGCTTTATTGAATAAAAGCTGTGTATTTCACTTTGCAAAAGCAAAATTAAATTGGAATAAACAAATATTTAAAGATAGTTTAGATCAACTATTCTCTGCCATGAGAAAAGAAGAAAGAGATGGAGATATGTTAAATGGCTTAAATCCCAAAGATTACAAAGAAACTATGAATATGATGAGAACATTAAAGCCTGTTTCTATAAAAGTAACTCCAAAAAAAGAAGAAGATTTATTCGGTTTTACATTTTCTATTTTAGATACATCTGTTGAGAAAAAAACAAAAGTTTCAATGATTTATAAAATAATATTCTTTTATCATATAGATTTTGCAAAAGATATTTTAACTTACAAAAGAGAAGAAGAAATCTAATGGATCCAAAAAAAAGATTTAATATAAAACAAGGATTAAAAGTAAATATTGTTTTAAAACAAGATCAAAGAAGTGGAAAATTAACTCAAGGTATTGTTAAAGATATTCTTACAAATTCACCAACTCATCCCCATGGTATTAAAGTTAAACTACAAGATGGACAAGTTGGTCGTGTTCAAGAAATTTTATAAAATAGATTCATATATGAAAGAGTTTATCTTTCATATTTTCTATAAAATAACAAACATAAAATAGCACCAAAAAGAGCCATTCCTGCTCCCACTAATGCTGGATAATTAAAAGATAAACCATATAGTAGTGGAATTCCTCCCAATAATGCTCCTAATGAATTTGCTACGTTAAAACCAGCTTGAATAAATGCTGCTGCTAACATTTCAGAATGTTTAGCACTTTTTAACATTATCATATTTATTGGACTTCCAAAAGATAAAGCTAATGCACTACAAACAAAAGTAAGTATAATGGAAACAATTTTACTTTCAGAAAAGAAAAATACTAAAAGTAATGATATAACCATTAGAAAAAGTAAAAAAATAGCAACAATTACTGGATCTCTTTTATCAGCTAAATATCCTCCTGCAATATTTCCTACAACCATACCAGCACCCGCAACTATCATTAAATAAGATACAACTTCAATATTAAAGCCTGCAATATGAATTAAAAGAGGTGCAATATAACTAAACCATGCAAATAAACCAGCAAAACCAATAGCAACAATTGTTAATATATGCCAAGCTTTTATTGTTTTGAAAAATTCTAATTCTTCTTTAAAACTAACGCTTCGTAGAGGTTTCATAGAAGGTAACCAAATATATAAAAATAAAATAGTAAATAAACCCAAAAGAGAAACAACACCAAATGAATATCTCCAATTAAGATGATGCCCTATAAAAGTAACTAAAGGAACCATAAGTAAAATTGCTAGAGTAAGACCTGTAAAAATTGAGGCAATGGCTTGTGCTTCTTTGCCTTTTTTTGCTAAACGTGAAGCTACGATTGTAGCAACTCCAAAAAATGCTCCATGAGGAAGCCCTGATAAAAATCTTGATATTAACAAAGTACTATAATCAGGTGACACAATAGATAATGCATTGAATATAGTAAATAAAAACATAAAAATGATTAAAATATTTTTAGGAGGAAATTTTGCACTTAGAGCAACTAAAATTGGTGCTCCAACTACTACACCAAAGGCATAGGCAGAAATTAAGTGGCCTGCTATAGGAATAGAAACATTAAGTGAGCTTGAAATATCAGGAAGTAATCCCATTATTGCAAATTCAGTAGTTCCAATTCCTAAACCACCTAAGGCTAAAGGGAATAATTGTTTTGTCATAATAATATCTTTTCTTGAAATTTGAATAAATTTTTTTGAATTTTAGTAGGAATAATTTATTTTATACTTAAATAGATGAAGTTTAAAAGTTAAAATAGATTATGTGAATTCAAATAAAGAATAATTAAGTATAGTTTTAGTATAATCCCGTACTTTTTTAGAAAACTAAAACAATTTATGTTTCCTAGAATGGGAGTATCGTTTCAACTAAAATGTTGAATTTGCACGAGAAGCATGGGTAAGGCTATAATTACTCAAACCAATTTATATAAAGGAAAGAAATGCCTACAATCAATCAGCTTGTAAGAAATGAGCGAAAAAAGGTTATAAAAAAATCTAAATCGCCAGCGTTAGAAAGTTGTCCACAAAGAAGAGGAGTATGTACAAGAGTATATACTACAACTCCAAAAAAACCTAACTCGGCTTTAAGAAAAGTTGCAAAAGTTAGATTAACATCTGGATATGAAGTAATTTCATATATCGGTGGTGAAGGTCACAACTTACAAGAGCACTCAATTGTTCTAGTAAGAGGGGGAAGAGTTAAGGATTTACCTGGGGTTAAATACCACATCGTAAGAGGTGCTTTAGATACTGCTGGTGTTGCAAACAGAACTGTTGCAAGATCTAAATATGGTACTAAAAAAGCAAAAGCTAAGAAAAAGTAGAAGGATAGAAAATGAGAAGAAGAAAAGCTCCAGTTAGAGAAATAATGGCTGATCCTATCTACAATAGTAAAGTGATCACAAAATTTGTTAATACAGTAATGCAAGATGGTAAAAAATCTACTGCTGAAAAAATCATGTATGGTGCAATTGCTAACCTTGATGCAAGAGGTGAAGAAAAAGGTATTGACTTATTCGAAAAAGCAGTTGAAAATGTTAAACCACTTTTAGAAGTAAGATCTAGAAGAGTTGGTGGAGCTACATACCAAGTTCCTGTTGAAGTAAGAGCTGTAAGAAGACAAACTTTAGCATTAAGATGGTTAGTTGAATATGCTAGAAAAAGAAATGAAAGAACTATGGTAGAAAGATTAGCTAACGAATTATTCGAAGCTGCTAACGAAAGAGGTTCATCTTTCAAGAAGAAAGAAGATATGCATAGAATGGCAGAAGCTAATAAAGCATTTGCACACTACAGATGGTAGGAATTATAAATGGCTAGAAAAACACCACTTAACAGAGTTAGAAATATCGGTATTGCTGCTCATATTGATGCAGGAAAAACAACTACTACTGAAAGAATTTTATTCTATACAGGTGTTTCACACAAAATTGGTGAGGTTCATGAAGGTGCTGCAACAATGGACTGGATGGAACAAGAGCAAGAAAGAGGTATTACAATTACTTCTGCTGCTACTACTTGTAACTGGACTCACCCAAAAACTAAAGAGCAATTAATGATTAACATCATTGACACTCCAGGTCACGTTGACTTTACAATTGAAGTTGAGAGATCTATGAGGGTTCTTGATGGAGCTGTAGCAGTATTCTGTTCAGTTGGTGGGGTTCAACCACAATCTGAAACTGTTTGGAGACAAGCTAATAAATATAAAGTACCAAGAATGATATTCGTTAATAAAATGGATAGAACTGGTGCTGATTTTTACAATGTTTTAAAACAAGTTAACGAAAGATTAAAATCAAACGCTGTTCCTATTCAATTACCAATTGGTTCTGAAGAAAACTTTAAAGGTATTATTGATTTAGTACAAATGAAAGCAATCGTTTGGGATGAAGATGCAGCAATGGGTTCTAACTATCACGTTGAAGAAATTCCTGCTGATATGCAAGAAATTGCTGAAGAATATAGAGAAAAAATGATTGAATCAGCTGCTGAATCAATCGAAGAGTTAATGGAAAAATACCTTGAAGGTGAAGAATTAACTGAAGAAGAAATCACAAGAGGAATTAAAGCTGGTTGTTTAAATATGACTATTACTCCTATGACTTGTGGAACAGCTTTTAAAAATAAAGGTGTTCAAACTTTACTTGATGCTGTTGCTATGTATTTACCAGCTCCAACTGAAGTTGCTGATATTAATGGTGAAACTCAAGATGGTGAAGCTGTTATCGTTCCTTCAACAGATGCAGGTGAAGTTGCAGCATTAGCATTTAAAATTATGACTGACCCATTTGTTGGACAGTTAACATTTGCTAGGGTTTATAGAGGGGTTTTAGAATCTGGAACTTACGTATATAACTCAACAAAAATGAAAAAAGAAAGAATCGGAAGATTACTTAAAATGCATGCTAATAACAGAGAAGAGATTAAAGAGCTTTATGCTGGTGAAATCGGTGCTGTTGTTGGTTTAAAATATACAATTACTGGAGATACATTAGCTTCTGAAAAAGATCCTGTTATCTTAGAAAGAATGGAATTCCCAGAACCAGTTATTTCTGTTGCAGTTGAGCCAAAAACAAAAGCTGACCAAGAAAAAATGGGTATCGCATTAGGTAAACTTGCTGAAGAAGATCCATCATTCAGAGTTAATACTGATGAAGAAACTGGACAAACTATTATTTCAGGAATGGGTGAATTACACCTTGAAATTCTTGTAGATAGAATGAAAAGAGAATTTAAAGTTGAAGCTGAAGTTGGAGCTCCTCAAGTTGCTTATAGAGAAACAATTAAAAATGCTGTTAAACAAGAGTACAAATACGCAAAACAATCAGGTGGTAAAGGTCAATACGGTCACGTATATTTAGACATTAAGCCATTAGTTGGAAGCGAAGAAAACTTTAAATTTAACAACGAAATTAAAGGTGGGGTAATTCCAAAAGAGTATATTCCAGCTGTTGAAAAAGGTTGTTTTGAAGCAATGCAAGGTGGAATTTTAGCTGGATATCCAATGGTTAACATTGAAGTATCTGTTTATGATGGTTCTTACCATGACGTTGACTCATCTGAAATGGCGTTTAAATTAGCTGCTTCTATGGGATTCAAACAAGGTTGTAGATCAGCTGCTGCTGGTGCTTGTATTCTTGAACCAATTATGAAAGTTGAAATTGAAACTCCTGAAGATTATATGGGAGATGTTATTGGGGATTGTAATAAAAGAAGAGGACAAGTTCAATCTATGGATGACAGAGCTGGTGTAAAACTAGTTGTTGCAATGATTCCATTATCTGAAATGTTCGGTTATTCTACTGACTTAAGATCTATGTCTCAAGGTAGAGCAACATATTCTATGATTTTCGATAACTATTCAGAAGTACCAAAAAATGTTTCTGAAGAAATCATCAAAAAAAGAAATGGTTAATTACGTAAAGTAAGAGTGAAAGATATATATCAAGTAACTTTTATATTAAAAAGGGATATGCAAAAGCATATCCCTTTTTTTTTGTTTTAAATTTATTTAAGTTATTATAAATAATCAGCTAAAATATTAAAATATTTTAAATAAATCTAAAAATAAAAAAAGATGGGTGATTTTTGAGAATTGAAAAAAATTTTGAACTACTTAAAAGTATTAAAACAGCAGGTATTATATTAAGACCTTCAAGTCCTGAACTTAAAACTACATATCTAAAAATAAAAGAGTTGTTTCAAAAAGCTGATATTGAGATATTATTAGAAGATAACTCTGCAAATATGATCTGTTTAGAAGGTATTTCTCTAGATGAGTTATGTCACAAGGTCGATTTTTTAATTTCTGTTGGTGGGGATGGAACATTACTTTCAGTTGTTAGGAAATCATTTAAGTACGATAAGCCAGTTCTTGGAATAAATCTTGGAACTTTAGGATTCTTAACTGATATTTCAATGGAGCAATTACCTAATTTTATAAAAGATTTGAAAAATAATATATATAAAATTGATAATAGAATGATGGTAGAAGGAAGTGTAAATTTAAATAAATTTGTTGCTTTTAATGATATTGTAATTTCTAGAAAATCAATTTCATCTATGATAAAAATTTCTGCAAAAATTGATGGAAAACATTTTAATACATATTTTGGTGATGGTGTTATTATTTCAACACCAACAGGTTCAACTGCTTATAATCTGTCAGTTGGAGGACCTATTGTTTATCCTTTAACTGAAGCATTTATAGTAACTCCAGTTGCACCTCACTCTTTAACACAAAGACCTCTTGTGATGCCAGCGGATTTTGAAATAGAGTTTAAAATTGCTGATAATCAAGGTGCTGTTGTGATAGTTGATGGTCAAGATATTTATGAAGTTGAACAAAATCAATCTATAAAAATAAAAATTGCATCAAAAAAAGCAAAAATGATCCATAGAATTCAAAGAAACTATTTTGAAGTATTAAATGAAAAATTAAGATGGGGTAACTAAAAATTGATTACAAGAGTTTATCTAAAAGATTGTTTATCTTTTAATGAAGTTGATTTAGAGTTTAAAAGTGGACTAAATATTTTTACAGGTCCAAGTGGTGCTGGAAAATCTATCTTAATGCAAGCCATATTGTCTTTATTTGCCCTATCAGATGTTAAAGCAAATTTAGGAGAAATACAGCTAGACAATTTAAATTTTACTGATGAATCATACGATATTTCACTTGATGATGATATTGTAATTAAAAGTATAAAGAAAGATAAAATAAGATATTTTTTAAATAATCAAACAATTTCAAAGAAAAATTTAAATGAATTATCATCAAGACTTATCAAACATTTAAACTTAAAAGATACATCAGAATTTGATAGCTACAAATTAATAAACTTTTTAGATAAATTAACTTTAAAAAATAAAAAAGAATTTAGCAAAATAAAAAATTTATTTGACAAGTTATATTTAGAGTTTCTTCAAATAAAAAAAGAATTAAGAAAGATTTTAGAAGATGAAAATAAACTTGAGGATTTAAAAGAGTTTGCAAAATTTGAAATAGACAAAATTGAGCAAATAAATCCAAGTATTGATGAGTATGAAGAATTAAATTTAATAAAAAAAAGATTATCAAAAAAAGAGAAAATTGAAGTTGCTATAAAAAAAGCTTCAGGTATTATGGAATTTAATCAAAATGTTACAAATGTTTTAGAATTGATGGAAGTGGATTCTTCTTTTTTTGATGAAGCCATGAATGAACTTAATAATGTCTTTGAAAAATTTAATGATTCTTTATATGAGCTTGAAGATATAAATATTGAAAATGTTCTAGATAGAATTGAGAAATTATCAGCTTTACAAAAAAGATTTGGTTCAATTGAAGAGTGTTTAAAATATAAAGAGCAAAAGAAAAAAGAGTTAGAGTCTTATGAAAATATATCTTTTCAAAAAGAAAAATTAGAAAAAGATTATAAAAAAATAAATGAAGAGTTATCACTACTCTCATTAGAAATTTCAAAATATAGAAAAGATAGTGCAGTAATATTAGAAAATAAAATAAATGAATATCTTAAATTTTTATATTTAAGTAACGCTAAAATTGTTTTAGAAGAAAAACAATTAGATAATTCAGGTATTGATAATATTCTTTTTGAATTGAATGGAGTTTCTTTAGAAACAATTAGTTCAGGAGAATATAATAGACTAAGGCTTGCTCTTTTAACTTCTATGAGTGAATTTGATATTGTTGATAATGGAATCTTGTTTTTAGATGAAATTGATGCAAACTTAAGTGGTAAAGAGAGTGATGCTATTTCAAAAGTATTAATAAAGTTGAGTAAATCTTATCAAATATTTGCAATTTCGCATCAACCACAGTTGACTTCATCTGCAAATCAGCATTTTCTAGTAGATAAACATAATGGAAATTCAAGTGTTAAATTACTTAATGAAAAAGAAAGAATAAATGAGATTGCAAGAATGATTAGTGGTGAAAATATTACGAGTGAAGCCCTAGAATTTGCAAAGAATTTGTTAAAATAATTTATTTTAATATTTGATAATTTATATAAAGTTACTTAATAACAATGCTTACTTTAAGTAAATAATAGCTTTTTTCTTTAAAATAATTAAATTACAGTTGTATTTTAATCTTACAAAAGGTAATATATTATATAAAATTAATATATGGAGAATCCTAATGTTTAGAAATATATCAATAAAAGGAAAGTTGTTATTACTTTCTTTGATCACTATTATTGTGGTTTCATTGTCTATTGCTATTGATTCAATTTATTCTATTAATAAACTTTCAAATGAAAATATTAATAGATATAAAGAAGAATCTTATGCTAAAAAAGAAGAAGAGTTAAAAAACTATGTTTCTTTAGCAATGAAAACAGTTGAAGCTTATAATGAAAGAACTGCAATTGATAAGATTAAAATTGAAGTTCAAGATGATTTAAAAAAGCAGACTAATTTCTTATTTTCAATATTAGAATCTGAATATACTAAATTAAAAGATGTTCTCTCAGAAGATGCTTTAAAACAAAGACTAAAATCTATTGTTGATGCTACAAGATATGGAGATAGTGGTTATTTTTGGATTAATGATACAAATGCTGTAATGGTTATCCATCCAATTAAACCCGCATTAAATGGAAAAGATTTAGCTTCATTTAAAGATGAAGGTGGGAAACAAATATTTTCTGAATTTGCAGCACTTGCAAAAAAAGATGGTGAAGGTTTTGTTGATTATGTATGGGCAAAACCAGGATTTGATAAACCACAACCAAAAGTTTCTTTTATTAAATTATTTAAACCTTATAATTGGGTAGTAGGAACTGGTGAATATGTATCTGATGTATCTTCTAAAATACAAGAAGAAGCATTAACAGCAATATCAAATATGAAATATGGAAAAGATGGTTATTTTTGGATTAATGATTCTAACCATATTGTAAAAATGCATGGAGTTAAAGCTGAATTAGCTGGAAAAGATATGACAAACTTAAAAGATCCTACAGGTTTATATTTATATCAAGAAATTGTAAAAGTTGCAAATAAAAATAAAGAGGGTGGTCTTGTAAAATACATGTGGGAAAAACCAGGGAAAGATACTCCTCAGCAAAAGTTTTCTTATGTGCAAAGATTTGAAAAATGGGATTGGGTTATTGGAACAGGAGCATATGTTGATGATATAGAATCAGATATTGTAGCAATGGAAGAAAATACAAAAGAAGAAATAAATAATATAATTTTAGGTGTATCTCTTTTTTCAATAATAGCTATTATAATAGTATACTTAATATATAGTTATTTGATTAAAAAAATGATAATAAAACCACTTGAAAATTTAAATGATGCGATAATAGATATTAGTTCAGATAATTCATCAAGTGAAATTATTGAAAAAACTTCAAATGATGAAATTGGACATTTAGTAGATAGCTTTAATGGTTATATAGGAAAGTTAAAAGCTGGTTATGAAGAAGATGCAAGAGTTATAGAAGAAGTTGATTCTGTTATTGAAAAAGTTAATAATGGATTTTATGTATATAAAATTGAAAAAACTTCATCAAATACTCAAGTAATGAAATTAAGAGATTCTATAAATTCTATGATCTCAAAAACAAATGAAAATTTAAGTAATTTAAATAATATTTTAATGCAGTATGGTAATTCAGACTTTACCCCAAACAGTAAAATTGAAGAATCATCAAAAGCAAATGGAATTATTTCTTCATTGATTGCAAGTTCACAGTTAATAGGAATTTCTGTTTCAGAATTTTTATCAATGATTGTTGAAAGTGGTAAAAAATTAAATGAAGATACAAATATATTATCAAAATCTGCAAATAGATTATCTTCATCTGCAAATGAACAAGCTGCATCATTAGAAGAAACAGCAGCAGCTGTTGAAGAGATAACTTCAATAGTTAAATCAAGTGTTCAAAAAGTTTATCAAATGTCAACATTAGCAAATGAATTGCAAGTCTCTTCAAAAGATGGAGAAACATTAGCACTAAAAACAACAAGAGCCATGGATGATATAGATAGTCAAGTAAAATCAATTAACGATGCAATTACTGTAATTGATCAAATCGCGTTTCAAACAAATATACTTTCACTTAATGCAGCTGTTGAAGCTGCAACTGCTGGAGAAGCAGGAAGAGGATTTGCCGTAGTTGCTGCTGAAGTTAGAAACCTAGCAGCTAGAAGTGCAGAAGCTGCTAAAGAAATTAAAGATATAGTTGCATCTGCTACTTCAAAAGCAAATGAAGGTAAAGTAATTGCAAATAATATGATTAGTGGTTATACAAGTTTAAATAGTAAAATTAATGAAACAATTACATTAATAGAAGACGTTTCTCAAGCTAGTAGAGAAGAAGAAAAAGGAATTATTCAAATTAATGATGCTGTTAACGCCCTTGATCAAGCTACACAAGTTAATGCAAACTCTGCAACTACTATTAGCGGTTTAGCAAATGAAGTTTCAAAATTATCTGATACCTTACTTCAAATTGCAGATAGAGCTAAATTTAAAGTATCAACAAAAGAAGAAATTCAAGATATTGATTTAGTATTTAATATTTCAAAACTTAAAAATGATCATATAAAATTTAAAATGGTAAATTTTGAAAAAGTAGGAACAACAAAAACACCTTGGACGGTTACTAAACCAACTGAATGTGCATTAGGTAAATGGTTAATTGAGCAAGAAAATTCAGGAAAATCATTTACAAAAACAGATAATTGGTCACAGTTAAAAGTTCATCATAATTTAGTACATTCTAGCGTGCAAGATTATATTAACGAATATTGTAAAGTTCAACCCGATACAAATCTTTTAAATAATTTTTCTAATACATTAGATAGTGCTACAAATAATGTATTTAAATCATTAGATCAGTTAAAAAAAGACAATATTTTTGTAAAAAAAATAGAAACAACAAGTGAAGATTTTTCATCAAAACCACTTATAAAAACGGAAAAAAAAGAAATTTCTAAAGATGCTTATAAAGCACCTACAAAAACAATAGTTTCTGAAAAAACAAAATCAAATGTAATTACACCTTCTAAAAAAGATGACGACGAATGGGAAAGCTTTTAAAAGCTTTCCTTTCTCACTTAAATAAGATCAAAACTATCCTCTTTTATATTTATTTAAAAATAGGTATAATATTAAACTAAAAAAACAAATATATTTATAAGAAAGTATTTAAAGGAAATTTATGAACAATAAAAAAGTAGAGTTATTATCACCTGCTGGAAATCTAGAAAAGTTAAAAATAGCTATAAAATATGGTGCAGATGCCGTATATGCAGGAGTTAGTCACTTTAGTTTAAGAATTAGAGCCGGAAAAGAATTCACTTTTGAAACATTTAAAGAAGGAATTGATTATGCTCATGCACGTGGAAAAAAAGTTTACGCTACAATTAATGGATTTCCATTTAACTCTCAAATAGAATTACTAAAAAAACATATAGCAACAATGGCAGCACTTGAACCAGATGGTTTTATAGTTGCAGCTCCAGGAGTTGTAAAATTATGTAGAGAAATTGCTCCTCAAATTGATATTCATTTATCAACACAAGCAAATGTATTAAATTATCTTGATGCGCAAGTATTTTGGGATATGGGAGTAAAAAGAATTGTAGTTGCTAGAGAAATATCTTTAAAAGATGTTGTTGAAATTAAAAAACATTTACCAGATATGGAAATAGAAATTTTTGTACATGGTTCAATGTGTTTTGCATATTCAGGACGTTGTTTAGTATCTGCTGTTCAAATGGGAAGAGTTCCAAATAGAGGAAGCTGTGCAAATGACTGTAGATTTGAATACACATTATATGCTGTAAATGAAGATCATAATACTTTATTTAGATTAGAAGAAGAACCAGGTGTGGGAACATATATTTTTAACTCTAAAGATATGAATTTAGCATCACATATACAAGAAATACTTGATTCGGGAGCTGTAGATTCTCTTAAA
The DNA here is from genome assembly GCF_040884245.1 of Arcobacter sp. s6. Classification (NCBI taxonomy): domain Bacteria; kingdom Pseudomonadati; phylum Campylobacterota; class Epsilonproteobacteria; order Campylobacterales; family Arcobacteraceae; genus Arcobacter; species Arcobacter sp. s6. Next base: position 76,273 of record NZ_JBEVTN010000007.1, read on the forward strand.
ATTGAAGGAAGAACAAAATCACCATATTATGCAGCTGTAACAGCAAAAGCGTATAGAAGCGCAATTGATGATTATTATGATAATAAATATGATGCAGATAAATATCAAAGAGAACTTCATACTACAAAAAATAGAGGTTTTACTGATGCATATCTAATTCATAGACCATTTGAAAAAACAGATTCTCAAAATCATGATTATGCTTTAAGTAAAGGTTCATATGAAGTTACAGGTTTAGTAACAGAAGATGAAGAACATTTCTTATGCAAATATAAAGTTTATCCAAATGAAGATATTGAAATTTTTACTCCAACAGGTGATACATTGGAAGAGTGTGAAAATGAAATTGGAAAAATCTTTAAAAAAGATGATATTTATTATATCAACTTCAAAAAAATCTTGACTGAAACAAATAAAGAGTTAGAATCAGTTCATAGTGGGAATGTAAATAAAATTAAATTACCAGGAAAACTTCCTTATTTAACAATGTTTAGAGTTGAAAACGTTACAGAAACAATTGAATAATAAGTATTTTTTTAAATATGATATTTTTTAGAGTTACTCAAAATATAAATATTAAAACTACAGATGGTACTTTGGTTAATTACTTTAAATTAAGAGTACCATCAAATTTAGAAAATGAGACAGTATATATTACAACTTATGATGATTTTAAAGATATAAAAAATATTTTTGCAAAAGTTGATAAAGAAAAATATTTTGCAAAAACTTTAAATGAAGAAACTATTCGTTCAATCTCAACTTTTCCTATTGAACTTGGAATTCCAAATATCAATGAAATAGAAAATAGAGAAAACCAAGCTTATTTAGAATTTTTAAATATAAAACCTGTAGATATCTTCAAACAATTGAAAGCTATTGATAAAAATGAAGTAAAGTTTGCGTTTATTGGTGGAGTAGGTTCTAGTATTAGTGATATTATTTCTTCATGTACAGCTTTAAGAATTTTACATAAGAAATTAAAAGAAGTATATAAAAATATTAAATTTGATATATTTATAAATGCATCAAATAATAGCTTTTATACAAGAGATAAACAACTTTATGAAACTCAAGATTTTATAAATAATGTATTTCCATTGAGTTTAACATCAAAAAAGCTTTGCGAATATGATTATTTCTTTGATAATAGTTTTGATATAAAAATTGCTTTAAATCTGCCTTTGAATAATGTAGATAAATGGCTTTATAAATTTGGTATTGATTATAAAAAGATAGATGAAAATGAAAAATATAATCAACTTAATATTTCAAATTATAAAGTTTCCGATTCTCTTATAAAAAAAATTGAAGAGGCAAAATTAAAAGGTAAATTACTTTTATTCCATCCTTATTCTGCAAATATAAATAAATCAATTCCTCAAGCAATTGCTGCTTCTTTTTTAAAAGAATTATTACTGAAAGCTGATGACTATATTATTATCTCAACTTTACAAATAGATTCTAAAATAAAAGAGGATAATTATATTGATTTATCAAAAGAATCAAAAAATTTAAATGATTTTATTTATATAGTTTCTTGTATGAATAAAATTATAACTACAGATACATCAACGTATCATATTAGTGATGCATTTATGGTTCCTACAATTGGTTTATTTACTCAAAATGATTTTGGATTAAAAAGTAAATATTATAAATATTTAAAAGTTATTTACATAAAAGATAAATCAAAAAATCTTTCAAAATTTATATATGAAAATGAAAGTTTAACCTTTTATAAGTTTGAATCATGGAAGAAAATAAAGATAAAGCAGATTATAAAACTATTAGATAAGTTTTGATAGAATAATAGGTTAAAAAACAAAAAAGGCTAATTAATGAATTTTGTATCTATTATCATGGGTAGTAAATCTGATTATGAAATTATGAAAAACTGTTCAGACACATTTGAAAAATTTAATGTAAAATATGAAATGATTATTTCATCGGCTCATAGAAGTCCTGAAAGAACAAAAGATTATGTAAAAGAAGCAGAAGAAAAAGGTGCTGTTGTATTTATAGCTGCTGCTGGTATGGCTGCGCATCTTGCGGGTGCATTAGCTGCAACAACAACAAAACCAATTATTGGAGTACCTATGAAAGGTGGTGCAATGGATGGTATGGATGCCATGCTTTCAACTGTTCAAATGCCAGCTGGTATGCCAGTTGCTACAGTTGCTCTTGGAAAAGCAGGAGCTATGAATGCAGCTTATTTAGCAATGCAGATTTTAGCTATAACAGACAAAGAGTTAGCGGTTAAATTAAAAGAAGATAGAATTGTTAAAGCAAAAGCGGTTGAGAGTGATTCAAAAGATATAGAAGTACTTTTATAATGAAGCCAATAGCACTATTTACTATCCCAAATTGTAAATGGTGTAAAGAAGCTGCAGCATATTTAAAAGTAAAAAAACTAAAATATAACCTCATTGATTTATCAAAAAATAAAGAAGCGTTAAAAGATTGTCAAAAGCATGGATGTAAAGGTGCACCTGTAATTCTAATAGGTAACTCTTGGATTTGTGGTTTTGATAAAAATAAAATAAATAAAGAGTTAGGGATTAAATAGATGGTAACATTTTCACAAATTCTATTAAAATTACAAGATTTTTGGGCAAAACAAGGGTGTAATATTGTACAACCTTATGATATTCCAGCAGGTGCAGGAACATTCCATCCTGCAACTCTATTAAGAAGTTTAGATTCAACTCCTTGGAGTACTGCTTATGTAGCGCCAAGTCGAAGACCCACGGATGGAAGATATGGAGAAAATCCAAATAGATTAGGTGCTTATTATCAATTCCAAGTTCTAATCAAACCAAGTCCTGATAATATTCAAGATTTATATTTACAATCATTAGAATTTTTAGGTTTAGATATTTCTAAACATGATATTAGATTTGTGGAAGATAACTGGGAATCTCCAACTCTTGGAGCTTGGGGACTTGGTTGGGAAGTTTGGCTTGATGGTATGGAAGTTACTCAATTTACATATTTCCAACAAGTAGGAGGTCTTGCTTGTGATCCTGTCGCTGTTGAAATAACATATGGAACAGAACGACTTGCTATGTATTTACAAGGTGTTGATTCAGTGTATGATATTGTATGGAATGAAAATGAACATGGAATTACTACATATGGAGATGTTCACAAAGAAGCAGAATTTGAATTTTCAACATATAACTTTGAAGTTGCGAATACTGAAATGTTATTTAAGCATTTTGATGATGCCTTTAACGAGTGTAAATCATGCTTAGAAGCAAAGATTCCTCTTCCTGCATATGATCAATGTATGATTGCTTCACATGCATTTAATACTTTAGATGCAAGAAAAGCTATCTCAGTAACTGAGAGACAAAATTATATTTTAAAGGTACGAGAGCTATCTCAAAGTTGTGCAGTTTTATATAAAGAACAAGAACCTGCAAGATTAGCAAGAATTGGAAGTCCAGCTTCTTTAAAAGCTTTAGATAATTTAAAAGCTAAAAATCCTGAATTATTTGTTTAGGGCTTTATTTTGAAATTAATAGAAATCTATGAAGTATTAAATAATCTTTCTCCCTTTGAATTACAAGAAAAATGGGATAATGCAGGATTATTAGTGGGTTCATTTGAAGATGAAATTGAAAATGTATATCTTAGTATTGATTTAGATTTAGAATTAGTATCTAGTTTTAAAGAGAATTCATTAGTTATAACTCATCATCCTTTAATATTTTCAGGTTTAAAAAAAGTTAATTATAATACATATAGCACAAAATTATTAAGAGAATTAATTAAAAAAAATATTTCTTTAATTTCAATGCATACGAATATTGATAAAACACATTTAAATAGCTATTTTATAGAAGAAATTTTAGGTTTTAATATTATTAATACAAAAGAGTTTATCTCTAATTGTGAAGTTAATATGAACTTTGATGATTTAATTAAACATATTTCTTCAAAACTAGCTATGAAAACTATTAAAGCTGTAAGATGTAGTGATTTTATAAAAACTCTTGCAGTTGTAACAGGTTCAGGTATGTCTTTAATTGATGAGGTAAAAGCTGATTGTTTCTTAACAGGTGATATAAAATATCATGATGCAATGGAAGCAAAAGCAAGAGGTTTATCACTTATTGACATTAGACATTATGAGAGTGAAAGATGCTTTGCTCCCTTAATAGAGGGACTTCTTTCAGAATATTTGAAAAAAAATAAATTAAAAGCTATAATAACAGCTTCGAAAAATCCATTTGAGTTTTTTATAGAAGGAGAAACGGTTGAATAAGTATTTACAGGATTTAATCAAATTGTCAAAATTTGATACAGCAATTAGTATGTTTGAACCAAAAATTGAGAATGAAAAAGCAAAGTTGGCAACATTTGTTGAAACAGCAGAATCAATTAAGGCATCAATTAATTCAATTTATTTAGAAATTGATGATGTAAAATCAAAAAGAACAAAAAACAATATTCACTTAGCAGAATTAAAAACTAAGTTAGACAATATTGCAAAAAAGAACAAAGATGTTCATAATGATAAAGAGTTAAAAGCTTTACAATTAGAAGAAGAAATCGCAAAAGAACAAATTTCGTTTGCAAATGAAGAAATCGAAAGATTAGATAATCTTGCTAAAAATAAAGAAGTAACTTTAAAAGAATTACAAGAAAAACTTACAGCAGAAGAAGAAGATATTAAAGAGATTCAAGTTGCAGTTGATACTACAATTGAAGAGATTAATAAAGAAAGAAATGTTGTATACCAAGAAAGAAGTGAATTATTAGATAAATTTGATAATAAAATTTTAACTTTTTACGAAAAAATCAAAAGATGGGCAAAAGATTCAGCTGTTGTTCCTGTAAAAAAACAAGCGTGTTATGGATGTTATATGAAAATTAATGATAAAACTTATGCAGAAGTTATTAAAGCAGAAGAGATCATTAACTGTCCACATTGTGGAAGAATTCTTTATAAAGATGATGAAGAACTAGTAGAGGCTTAATTTTGGGCCTTTTTAGTATATTTTATTACTTATTATTAAGTGTTATTTATATACTTGCTATTCCTTATTTAGTATGGAAATCACGAAGTACTAAATACAAAAAAGCAATTCCAGCAAAATTTTTTTTAAAAGATAATTCTAGCTTTAAAGAAAATGGTATTTGGTTTCACTCATGTTCGATGGGTGAAACGAAGGCTATTAAACCTTTAATTGAAAACTATAAAGAACTTGCAAATATCTCTGTTATTACAAATACAGGGTATGAAGAGGCTAGAACTATTAGTTCTAACGTAAGATATCTTCCTTTTGAAATTTTCTTACCTTTTTGGATAAATAAACAAAAAGTTTTAGTTGTTATGGAAGCCGAACTTTGGTATATGCTTTTCTTATTTGCAAAGAAAAAAGGTGCAAAAACTTTTTTAATAAATGCAAGAATTTCAGATAAATCTTATAAATCATATAAAAAATTCTCTTTTTTTTATAAAAAGATATTTAAAAATATTGATAAAGTTTTTGCACAAAGTGATGTTGATAAAAAAAGATTAGAAGAACTTGGTGCTTCTAATGTAGAAGTAATTGGAAATATAAAGTTAGCACAATTGCCAAGTAAAAAACTAGATTTAAAAAAACCAAAAGAGTGTGTAATAACAGCTGCTAGTACACATGAAAATGAAGAAGCTTTGATTTTAAGTGCTTATAATAAAAATCAAGGAAAATTAATAATTGTTCCTAGGCATCCTGAACGATTCGAAAAAGTAGATATTCTTGTTCTTGAGTATATTAAAAATAAAAATATCACATATCATAAATACTCTGAAAAAGAAAATTTTGATTCTGATATAATATTGATTGATAAAATGGGAATGCTAAATGATATTTATGCAATTTCTGATCTAGTAATTTTAGGTGGAGCATTTGAAAAAATCGGTGGTCACAACCCAGTTGAACCAGCATTTTTTTCTTGTAAAATAATAAGCGGTAAAAATATATTTAATCAAAAATCACTTTTTGATTGTATAAAAAACTACTATTTAATAAATGATGATGAATTGAAAAAATATTTAGATAATATAGTTAATTTAGATAAAGCAATTTTAACAAAAGCAGGTTCAATTGAACCTATAATAAAGGAAATAAACAAATGGCTGTAGAATATGATAAAGCATATAAATTATTAGCACAACAAGAAAGAATCTCAAACTCAAAAGCAAAAGAGTTAATAGATAGAGGTGTTGTTAAAGTTGGAGATAAAAAAGTTTTAATAGCACGTGGTGAAATTAGAACAGATACTCACTTTACAATTAAAGAAATTGAAAAGATAAAAGTGATTTTTGAAGATAAAAATATTTTAGTTGTTGATAAACCAGCATTTTTAACTGCAGATGATGTAGCTAAAAGATTTTCTGGCGCAATTTTATTAAATAGACTTGATAAAGAAACAAGTGGTGTAATGATGTTTGCTAAAAATGAAGAATTTCAAAAAAAAGCAATTACTGAATTTTCTCAAAATAGAGTATATAAAGAGTACGTAGCTATTGTAGATGGAAAAGTTGTGGAAGAGATTGTTATAGATAAGCCAATTTTAACTACAAAAGATAGAGGAATGGCTAAATCAAAAATAGATGTTAAAAGAGGAAAACCTGCAAAAAGTACTGTTTATCCAATTTTAGTTGAAGGGCATAAATCTAAAATAAAAGTTGTTATTGAATCAGGAAGAACACATCAAATTAGAGTTCATTTAAATTCTGTTGGGCTTCCAATCATTGGAGATGCAATATATGGAAGAACAGCTTCAAATATAAATAGAGTTTTATTACATTCAAAAGTTACAAAAATATTTGATTATGTATTTGAATCAAAAGAACCAAAAGAGTTTAGAGTGTATGACTTTCAATCATAATTAAGGTTTGAAATTTTAAGAAAACCCATACAAAGGGCTTTTCTTAAATAAATGAAAATAAATATTGACTTAAAGTATTCATAATCGTTTAACCTAGAATAAAGTATTTTTAAAGTAAAATTGCGCAATTTAAAAATTGTGGAGATTAATTTTGTTTGATTCAATAACCGGTTCGATTAGAAACGCAGTAAATAAAATAAGACATCAAGATGATGTTGCAGCATTAACAAAAGCAACGTCAGAGTTAAAAAAAGCTTTATTAAAAGCAGATGTTCATCATAAAACTACAAAAGATCTTATTCAAGCTATTGAGTTAAATACTAAAAATGCAGGAATAGGGCAAGATTCTTTTCTAAAAGCTTTAAAAAGTGAATTAACAAATCTTTTAACAACTACTGGAAATCAAGGTTTTGTTTTCTCAAGTACTCCTCCAACAACAATTTTAATGACAGGACTTCAAGGTTCTGGAAAAACAACTACAACTGGTAAATTAGCAAACTATTTAAAAACTAGAAAGAAAAAAGTTTTAGTAGCAGCGTGTGATTTACAAAGATTAGCAGCAGTTGAACAGTTAAAACAAATTGCAGCTCAAATTGATGTTGATATTTATTTTGATGATACTGAAAAAGATCCAATTAAAATTGCACTTGCTGCAAAAGAAAAAGCAAAAAAAGAGCATTATGATGTACTTTTAATAGATACAGCTGGACGACTTGCAATTGATGAAGCTTTAATGCTTCAATTAAAAGATATAAAAGATGCAATTAAGCCAAACGAGATTTTTTATGTAGCTGATTCTTTAACAGGTCATGATGCCACAAAAACAGCAACAACATTTAAAGAAAAGATTGGAATTGATGGGGTTATCTTATCTAAATATGACGGTGATACAAAAGGTGGAGTTGCACTTTCTATTGCTCATCAAGTAGATGTTCCTTTAAGATTTATTGGTATTGGTGAAAAAATGCCAGATCTTGAAGTATTTATTCCAGATAGAATTGTTTCGAGATTATTAGGTTTAGGAGACATTGAAGGACTTGCTGAAAAAACATCTGCAATTATTGATGAAAAGAAAGCAAAAGAAGTTAGTAAAAAAATTAAAAAAGGTCAATTTAATTTTAATGACTTTTTAGATCAACTTTCAATGATGAGTAAATTAGGTTCTATGAAATCTATTATTGGAATGATCCCTGGTCTTTCTCAAATGGCTGGTCCAATTAAAGATATGGACTTTGAAAACTCTGCTGAGATAAAAAGAATTAAAGCGTTAATTGGGTCTATGACTCCAAAAGAGAGAGAAAATCCAGATTTAATGAACCCAAGTAGAAAAAGAAGAATCGCAATTGGTTCTGGAGTTTCTGAAGTTCAAATCAATAAAATCTTAAAACAATTTAAAAATGCTTCTAAAATGGCAAAACAACTTTCAAGCAAGGGTGGAATGAAAGGTTTACAAAATATGTTGTCTCAAATGGGACCTGGTGGGATGCCAAAAATCCCTAGATAAAAATATTAAATAGTATTGAGCTGTGAACTTTTAACTTTTGTTTTGGAGTTCAGAATTCAATACTATAATCAAAAAAGGAAAGAAAATATGACAGTAATTAGATTAACAAGAATGGGAAGAAACAAAAAACCATTTTACAGAATCGTTGTAACAGACTCAAGAAAAAGAAGAGATTCAGGATGGATTGAATCTATTGGTTATTTCAACCCAGTTGCAGAGCCAAAAGTATTAAAAATTGATGAAGAAAGATATAACTACTGGTTAAGTGTTGGTGCTAAACCATCAGAAAAAGTTAAAAAATTAGCTTCTAAATAATTTTAATAGAAAATATTATGATTATTAAATTTATAGAAAACTATGCACGACTTATTGTTAGTGTACCTGAAGATGTAACCGTTACAAAAGAGCTTATAGATGATAATTTTGCTGAAATTATTATAAGTGTAAATAGTGTTGATATTGGTAAACTTATTGGTAAAAATGGAAATATGATTAATGCTTTAAAAACTATGGCAAATGGTTGTAAAGCAAAAGATGGTATCTCTTATAAAATACAAGTAGTGGTGAAATAGTAATTTATGAATAATAATAAAATATTTGTTGCAAAATTAGGGAAAGCAGTAGGATTACAAGGTCATTTAAGACTTTTTATAGACTCAGATTTCCCTGAGCAATTTAAAGCTGGTGCTATATTTAGCACAAATAGAAATCTACAATTAAAAGTTTTAGAATACAACTCATCAAGAGAATTAATTAGATTTGAAAACTATGATGATGTAGATACTGCAAAAAAACTAACTAATCAAGAACTTTATTCTACATTTGAGCAAACAAGGCAATATTGTAAGTTAGGAAAAAATGAATTTTTCTGGTTTGATTTAATATCTTGTGAAGTTTATGAAAATGATTTAAAACTAGGTATTGTAAAAGAGATTCAAAGATACCCTTTAAATGATTACTTAGAGATTATTACAAGTGAAGAACTTGTTAATAAAGGCCTACCAAAAGTATTTCTAATACCACACATATTTGATAAATATGTAATTGATATAAATATTGAAACTAAAGTTATTAAAGTTATTAAATCTTTAGAAATATTAGAAAACTCATAATATTTAAATTACTGAGTATAATTATTAATAAATATTAATAATTACATCTCTTGTCAAATTCATCTTTAGTAAACTCAACTTCATAAGCTTCTTGAAATTTATTTTTAATTAATTTATCTAACAAGTTACTTCTTGTTTCATCATCCTCAAATGGACCAAAATATATCTCTATTCTATTTTTATCATCTCTACATAATATTGCATTTGGATTAACAGAAGATACCTTATCTAGATATTTTTTATATAAACTACCTTTTATTTTTGCAACGTTAATAAATTTTAAGAACTTTTTATCTTTTGATACTAAAGTTGGGATATCATTTTCTTTTTTTTCTATTGCTACAGGAATAACAGTGTTTTTATTTTCCTCAGTATTAGCTTCTAATTTAGATTTATTCATTTCTAGTTGTTCTTTTAGCATTAAAGCTTCTTGTTTCATAGCTTCGAGTTCAGCTTTTTCATTTTCTAATTGAGTTTTCTTTTCCTCTATAGCTTCTTTCTCTTTTAATAATGCTTCTTCTTTAATTTTTAAGGCTTCTGCTTCTCTTCTTTTTTCTTCTTCAATTATTCTTTTTTCATTTTCTAATTTTTCTAACTCTTCGTTTTTTTCTTTATTAATATTTTTATTAGTTAAAAAAGATAATTGTTCATTTAGTTTTTTTGAATTTATGTCTTTTATATCAAATTTATAAGTTTCTTCTTTTACTTCAACAGGCATTGAATTTTCTACAACTGGTGTAGTGTCTTCTTTTGGTGTAAAAAAACCTAAAAAGTATAAAGATATACCTACAGCTAAAAGTAAAAATAAAAAAATAATCAATCCAATTAATATTTTACTAAGAAGAGATTTCTTTTTTGATTTTGTAATATCTTCTTTAACTTCAAGAATATCTTTATATTTGTCATCTTCATTGCTAATTTTATCATTATCTTCATTTTCAATAGTTAATGTGTTAGCATCTGATAACTCATCTTTGATTTTTAAGTCTTCTACTACTTTACTTTCTTCTGCCATTGATGCTCTTTTAAAGTTTATTTTGTTTTTCTTTTAATCTTTTGTAATACTCTTTTCTGTATTTCTTTAGTTCTTCTTTTTTTCTTTCTCTATACTCTTTATCATACTCTAGTCTTTTTTCTTTATTTTGCTCGTAGTATTCTTTTTTTATATCTTTGTATTCTTTTATTTTTTTTACTATAAGTTCTTTTCTATTATCTACATAGTTTTTCTGAGCTTTTATTATCTCTTTTATTTTAAGAGAAAAATTATCATCTTTTAATTCTTCTTGATAATCTATCTCTTTTTTAACTTTTTGTTTCTTTTTTAAATAATACTCTTTTTTCTTTTTTTTATGAGCTAAAAAATTTTGTTCTCTTCTTTTTTTTAATTCATTTAAATTCATTATTAAATTTATTTATTAAGTTTTTAAAGTATTTACAACACCTAACATTGTATCAGCAGTTGTAATTGCTTTTGAATTCGCTTCATAAGCTCTTTGTGCAGTGATTAAATCAACCATTTCAGTAACTAGTGCAACATTTGATAGCTCTATCATTCCTTGTTGAATTGAGCCAAATTGATCTTCATTAGGAGTTCCTTCTGTAGGATCACCCGATGCATCACTTTGCATAAACATTGTATTTCCAATAGGTATTAGTCCTGCTGAATTGATGAAATCGACTAATGTTATATTTCCTAATTCTTGTGATTCTCCTGTTGTTGCATTTGTTGCTGTCACTGTTCCATCTTGGGCAATTGATACATCTTCCACATCATCTGGAACCACAATTTCAGGACTTAATGCATAACCATTACCATTTACAATAGTACCTTCTGAATTTAGTTTAAATTCACCATTTCTTGTGTATGCAATTTCACCACTTGGAAGAGTAATTTGGAAAAAACCTTTTCCTGAAATTGCTAAATCAAGAGTATTTGATGTTGTATTTAAAGCACCTTCTGTAAAATTTTTCTGAATCCCAGAAATTCGAACTCCTAGTCCCACATCAATACCTGTTGGATTCATTGTAGTTTGCGATGTTTGACCTGCTGTATAATTCAATGTTTCATACATCAAATCTTGAAATTCTGCACGATCTTTTTTAAATCCTGCAGTATTTACGTTCGCAATATTATTTGAAGTAACATCAAGTTGATGTTGCATTGCATTCATACCAGTTGCTGCTGTGTAAAGTCCTCTCATCATGGGCTATCCTTTTGAATTGCATATATAACAATTATATTTTAAGTACAATTAAAGTTAGATAAATCAACTAGGTTATTTTTTGATGATTAAGTGTAAATTTAAAACAAATCATATATAATGCATAATTATTGAAAATATTTATATATACAGGGGATAGTTAATGAAAATTCTGATAGTTGATGATAGCTCTACAATGAGAAGAATCATTGGAAATGTAGTTATGCAGTTAGGATTTGCAAAAGATAATTTCGACGAAGCTGAAGATGGTGTTAAAGCATGGAAATTACTTAGTGAAGCGCATTATGACGTAATATTAACAGACTGGAATATGCCTAATATGAATGGTTTGGAATTAGTAAAGAAAGTTCGATCAGAAGGGACACACCAAAAAACACCAATTATCATGATTACAACAGAAGGTGGAAAAGGTGAAGTTATTATTGCGTTAAAAGCAGGAGTAAATAACTATATAGTAAAACCTTTTAATGCAGAAGTTTTAAAAGAGAAGCTTGATGGAGTATTAAAAAAATAATATAAGGTCTTATCATGAGTATGAGTCAGGAAGAAATTGAAGCTTTAATGAGTGGTTTAGATATAGAGGATGATACTTCAGATTCTGAAGAATCATCTGAAACTACAAAAGTAAATACACAAGAAATTGAAGAATTATTAGCGCAAACTGAAGATTATAAAAAAGAAGATTCTAAATCAAAAGTTGAAGAAGAGAGTAAAGTTAGTATCAATGATTCAAAAGAGATAATTAGTAAAAAAGAAGAATCTCGTGTGAAAACAGATGAAATTGAACAATTACTGCATGACATAGAAACAAACTCTTCTAAATCTCAAGATGATGAAAAAGAAGAACTTGATGAAGACTCTTTACAAGATATAAATTTAGTTTCTTTAGATAAATTAGAAAATGAACTTAAATCAGAAAATCAAGATGTTGAAGAAAAAATATCTGTAGAAGAAATATCTAAGCCTGAGATCAAAGAAGAATATACAAAAGAAAAAAATATTTCTCAAAAAAAAGAAGATAAAAGTGATGATGATATAGGAAAAGATTGGACCACTTCTAAGATAGAAGAGGGGGTATTTCCTTTACCTGCGGAGAAAGACACTAAAGTAGTAAGTCAGTTAAATCAAGTTGCAAATGATTCTGAAGAAAAAGTTTCACAAATATTTGATGTATTAAGTTTGACTTTAGACAATAATAATGAGCTTAGAAATTCAATTAAATCAATGGAATTATTTATTAATTCTCAAGCTAGTTTATTAGAATCGTTAAATAATAGATTTCCAAATATTGAAGTTTTTGCAGAACACTTAAATAGTGTTAAAACAGTATCAGAAACATTAAATAATTTGAAACAACAAAGTAATGTAGAAGATACACAAATTTTCCAAGCAATGGAATTAATGCAGTTTAATGACATTAATAGGCAAAAAATAGAGCGTGTAATGTCTGTTATTAGAAAATTGTCTATGTACTTAAATAATTTATTTGAAGATGATGGAAGTGCTAATAATGTAGCCGTTGCAAAACATATTCATGGTGATCATTCAACTGATTTAGCAGGAGATGATCTAGATAAATTAATTGCTGAGTTTTCAGATCACAAGGAATAAATAATGAATCAAGGTACTTATCCTCTTGCTGCATCGATGATTAATCAAATTAATCGTTTAGATCAAATTAGTAATAATTTAGCTAATATTAACACAAATGGATTTAAGCAAGAAGCTACAACTGAAACAACTTTTAATTATTATTTAGAACGAGCACAAGCGAATAATGAGCTTCCAACTAAAATTAATACTGTAACAAATAATATACCAAAAATTGATGCAAAATTTATTAATTCTGAAATGGGACCAATTACTATGACAGGTAATGACTTAGATTTTGCAATGAATGCACCTGATACATTTTTTAAAATTCAAAATTCTGATGGTGATATTGTATATACGCGAGATGGTGCATTTAAAAATCTGGATAATTTCTTAGTAGATTCTAATGGCAATAATGTATTAAATGCTGATAATGAGCCAATTGAAATCGAAGAAAATTTTGTATCTCAGATTGGAGTTGTGAAAACAGCATATTCTAATTTGGAAAAAATAGGAGATAATACATATACTTTAAAAGATGCAAATCAAGTTGAAATATTTGAAAACAATGATAATATGATTGTTAAGGGTGCTATTGAAAAGTCAAATGTTAACTCTGTTACAGCAATGGTTGAATTAATTGATGCTCAAAGAAGATTTGAGCAATCTCAAAAAGCAATTAAAACAATTGATGAGCTAAATTCAAGTGTGATAGATAAAATAGGAAGTAATACTAAATAATGGAAGCAAGTAGTATATCAAGTAAACTTTTTGAGCAATTAAACTTTAGAGGTGAAAGACAAAAAGTAATCTCTAGCAATATTGCTAATATTAATACTCCTGGTTATAAAACAAAAGAGTTAGTTTTTGAAGATGAATTAAATAATTCAATAAATAAAAATAGTTTACAAATGAAAATTACAAATTCAAAACATATGACAAATATAGATTCATTTCAATCCAATTCTAATCCTAAATTAATGGAAGTTCAAAATTTAGAAGAGCAAAATGATGGTAATAATGTAAATATAGATACTCAAATGGGTGAAATGTCTAAAAATAAGATATTATTTGATGCTATTCAATCATCAATAAAAAGAGATTCAAAACTGTTTCGTTCTGTGGTTGAATCTTCTGCAAAAAATTAATTAGGATAATATAGTTTATGGATCAACTTTTAAAGTTTATAAATAATTTAAACACGGCACAAAGAGCTGTAATTATAGGAGGATTCTCTCTATTATTTATTTTATTAGTTGGATTATTAGTTTATTCAAGTGTAAAAGCCGAAGACAAAAAATTAAGTTATACTATAGCTACAAATCTTACAAAATCTCAAGTTATGCTAGCAAGTGATGAGCTTGAAGCTTCAGGTATTCAATTTGCAGTAATTGGTACTGGAAATAATTTAACTTTAAAAACGTCAAAAGATTTTATAAATATTGCTAAAATAAAATTGGTAACAAGTGAAGCAGCAACTAGTAAACACGTAGGTTGGGAGATATTTGAAAAATCTTCATTAGGTACAACAAATTTCGAAAATAAAGTAAAATATTTAAGAGCTTTAGAAGGTGAATTATCAAGATCTTTAGAAGCTTTAAGTGGAGTTTTAAGAGCAAATGTAAAGATTGCTATTCCAAAAGATACAATATTTACAGAAAAGAAAAATGATACAACTGCTTCAGCTATGGTTTCACTAAAACCAGGAATATTTTTAACGCAAAAACAAATTGATGGAATTAAAAATTTTATTGCCTCAGCTGTTCCAGATTTAAAAGAAGAGAATATTCAATTAATTGATCAAGATGGTAGTTTATTACAATTATCAGCTGATGATATAAATAATCAAAAATCATCGACTCAAAATAAATATAAAGAAAATTTAGAAGAAGATTATGAAAAAAAAGTAGTAGCTCTTCTTGAACCTTTTGTAGGAGTTGGAAGAGTTGTTGCAAAAGTTACTATTTCTTTAGATTTTATTAAAAAAGATGTAGAAGAAGAGATTTATAATCCAGAAGGAAGTATTAGATCTCAACAAACAATTGAAAATACTTCTAACTCACAAGGAATGCCTTCAAATACTGGTGGAGTAGCGGGTGTTGATAATAATATTCAAACACCAGGAACAGGAGCTGCTAATACTAATATTGCTTCAAATAGTGAAGGTACAAACACAGTAACAAATTATGAAATATCAAAAAAAGTGATTACGCAAAAAGATAATAACTATACAAATATAAAAAGAATTACAGCAGCTGTTACTTTTGATTCGTCAGTTTTAAAAGATATTCCTAATAAAGATGAATTCATTTTATCTTTAGAATCTATAGTTCAAGATACAATTGGATATGATAAAGTAAGAGGCGATAAAATAACTGTTAAAGATTTTAAATTTATTGGTGTTAAACCAATAGACCAAGTTGGACAAACAGTAGATGAAAATGGAAATGCAATAGTTGTAGATAATGGACCTGTTGATACTATCTCCATGATCAAATCTGTATTAAAAGATTTTAGTGAATATATTCAATATCTAATCGCTGCAGTTTTATTATTTATTTTTTATAAAAAATTTATAGCTTCAAATGAAGTTGTTATTTTAGGTGATGGCTCAAAACAAAATGTTGACGTAAATGACGAAAATTTAGTAAAAGATATGCTAACTGATTATGAGAATGAATTTGATACAAATACCGCACAAGGCAGACTTAAGTCAAAAGTCAAAAGTCAAATGTTAAATAATATTGATGGATTAGATGAAGAGTCAGCAGCTAGATATGAAGTTTTTATAGAAGAGTTAGATCGAGAAATAAATAATAATCCGGCAGAAATCGCAAGAATGATAGAGATGTTGTTAAGTGAAGGTAATAGTAATTTTAAAAAATAGTGGTAGTTTTAAATAAAAAGGTTGTTTTAAATGGCAGAAACAAAAGAAAATGATGTTTTAAAAGGCATGTCAATGCTGGCAAAAGTCGCAAGATTTTTTGTCTTAATTGGAGAAGAGTCAACTGTTAAAATATTTCAACATCTACCTAAAGATACTGTTGAGAACATCTCTACTGCAATTACACAAGTAACATCAATAAATAAAGAAGTATCTCTAGCAATACTTGAAGAATTCCATTTATATACTAAATCAAAAAGTTTTATTAGTGCAGGTGGTTATGATTTTGCAAGAGATATTTTATATAAATCTCTTGGAAAAGCTGAGGCTGATGAAGTTTTAGCAAAATTGTCAAGAATGAAATTAGCTTCGCAAGCTTTTTCATATTTAGATGGTATAAATCCAAAACAATTAAGTGACTTTATTAAAGATGAATCTCCACATACAATTGCTGTTATTTTATCTCATATGGATCCTAATAAATCAGCTGAAGTTTTAATGCAATTAGATGAAGAAATTAGAGTAAAAGTTACTATTCAAATAGCAACAATAAAAGATGTTTCTCCTGATGTTGTAAGAACTATTTCTTTAGTTTTAGAGAAAAAACTCGAATCTTTATTATCTTCAATTGTAGATGTCGGTGGTGTTAAAGTTGTAGCTGATATGTTAAATAAACTAGGACCAAAAGCACAAGATATATTAAAAAATATAAATGGTATTGATACTTCATTAGCTACTAAAATAAAAGAAAATATGTTTGTATTTGAAGACTTATTAAATCTTGATAGTGAATATATTATGAAAATTTTACAAAATGTTGAAACAGCAGATGTTGTAGTTGCCATGAAAAATGCACCTGAAGAAGATATGGATAAAATTACTAGTTCTATGAGTCAAAGGGCAAGAGATAGATTTAAAGAAGAGTTTGAAATGTTAAATAAAGTTAAAATAAAAGATATAGAAACAGCACAAAGAAAAATGCTTGATGTTGCACAAAAAATGATTGAAGATGGAATTATTGATAGAGAGAATTCATAATGGCTGATAATGTATACTCAAGTGCAAAAATTTTAAGTAAAAATGAAGAAGTTCAAAAGTATGAATTAGGCAATTTTATTAATAATAAGATAGAAGATAATCTTGTATCAAACTCTAGTACCATACTTGATGATAGAGAAATTAATGGACGAACGGATCCTTTATTAATTGAAATTAGAAATCTAAGTACAAAAATAAATGAAATTTCACAAAAAGTAACTAGTATAGAAAATGATGGAATAAAAGGTAAGGATATAGATGCACAAGTTGTTCAAGCTATAAGAGATTTGAAGCATTATGCTGCTTTTTTTGAACAAGCTACTTTTCAAATGGAAACAAAACTTCTAAAAACTTCAATCTCAATAGCTCAAAAAATCATTAGTATTGAAGTTGGAGAAAATTCAGCTAAAATTGCAAAGCAAACAATAACGCATCTTTTAGATAAAATAAAAACAGCTTCAAAAGTACAAATTCATTTAAATCCAAAAGATTATGAAATTTTAAAAGGTCAATTAAATTTAGAACCTTTTATTGAATTGCATCAAGATGCAAATGTTACAGCAGGTGGAGTTGTAATTGCAAGTGATCTTGGAAACTTTGATGGTAATATAGAATCAAAAGTTTCATCAATGCTTGAATCTTTGGATTTGGTTATTTAGTTTGGATATGTTATTTCTTTGAAATAATATAACTTTATGATATAATTTATCAAAATGAAAAAAAAGTATTAAAATGGAAATTAGTGAAAGAGATTATGACTTATTAGTTGATACGGAAATTGTTGTTGATGTAATGTTAGGCAGTACTAATATTAGTATATCAGAATTTCTAAAATTAGGTGATGGGGATATAATATCTTTATATAAAGCAGCAGGTTCAGGTGGAGAAATTTACGTTAACTCGAGGATTATTGGTACAGGTGATATCATAGTTATTGATGATAAACTAGCTGTTAGAGTTCAAGACTCAATGGATTCTGATAATGTTGTTAGATATTTTTTTGAAGAACATATTTTATAATAAACTATATAGCTAATACTTGCAAGATATAATACAAGTATAAGTTGTTAAATAGTCTAATCAATCTAAAAAATAATTTTTTAGACAAAGCAAATATTTCTTTGTCTATATTTTAAATAGGACAAATTTGGAAAATTTTTTACTAATTACAGTTATTGGAGTTTTATTATTATATTTCTTTTCAAGTGCTAATGTATATAAATCATTATATAAAAAAGTAAATGAAGAAAAAAATATTTTACAAGAAGATTTAACTAAATTAGAAGCTTTGATGGATAGATATGAAAAACAAGTTAAAATAAGTTCTAATACTTTAAAAACAAATCAAAATAATTTACAAGTTGCAAGAGATGATTTACAGCAATTAAGAATTGAAAATATAAACTTAAAAAATAGAGTTGAAGATTTAGAAAAAAGAAATGAAGAGCTTTATGCTCAAGTTAATACTATGGTTTAAGGTATAATATTAAATGAAATTATTACATAAAATATTATTAGGAACTTTTGCTTTTAATACTATTTTATATCTTAATGCAGATGTTATCGAATCCCAACCAGAAATTATATTTCAATTTGAAAAATTAAAAAAAACTCAAGAAAACTTAGCTCTTCAGGTGGATTTTAATAAAGCTGTATTACATCTTAGTAAAAATGAATATAATGAAGCAATTGAGCTTTTTAAAAAAACAGCAAAAATTTTAGAAATCCCTTCTTATTTAAATATTGGTATTGCCTATTACAAATTAAACTCTATTGATAATTCGATAGTTTATTTAAATAAAATTTATGAAAAAGAAGAAAATTCAAAAATCCATACTTTCTCATATATGTCTGCATGTTTTTATCTCTATCAAATATCAAAAGATAATAAGTATCTTGATACTATTGTTAAAATATCAAAAAAATTTACAGACTTATCAGAACATAGTAAAAGAATGCTTGCTGATACTTACATAATTTTAAAAGAGTATGAAAATGCATTATCTGTATTGGAAACTATGGATTATGCTATGGATTTAAAAAAAGCATTAATTTATATAAAGTTAAAAGATTATGAAAAAGCAAATCTATTATTAAAAAAAGCAAAAAATGATAACGTAAATCCAAATACAATTGATAAAATATTATGGTTTACGAGTTTTACTAATTTGAAATTGAATAATTTAGAGCAATTGAAAGAAACTTTAGATGAAATTAATACAAGAAAAAATACATTTAAATCAAATATTGAATTACCATTAGAAATATTTTTTAATCAAAACAAATATACTTCTAAGCAATATTTAAATTCAGTATTGAAATTTGATCAATCAAGAAAAATAGATTTTATTTATTATTTTGCACCTTTTATTTTTTCCGATTCACAAGAAATAATTTATGATAGTCAAAAAGGATTTATATATAATCAAAAAGAAAGTATTGTTAACCTTGAGGAAATGGTTGAATATAATGCAAAATTTTTAGATATAGTTAAAGCAGATCCAATTATTAGAGTTGTAGAATTAAAGAAAATGTTGACAAAAGATACAAAGTCATATATCTTTTATAATTTAGCATTATCTTGTGCACAAATTAATGATTTTAATAATGCTTTTAAATATTTTGAAAAAGCGTATAAATTAAATCCTGGTAATAAATTGTATTCAACAATGTATCTTATTACAGCTAATAGATTAAATATAAAAATTCAAGACAAAGAATATATTGAAACAACAATAAAAAATGATAATGGTTTATATAATTATTTTGGTAAAGAAATTTATAAACTATTTATTAATTCATTATATACTTTTTCAGATAAACCTTTAAATTATGAATCTACTATATTTTATAAAGCTATCGATTTTTTAAAAATTATGAATGAAAATAAAGATATTTCAAATCATATGCTATTGGATGAGCATTTTAAAGATCCATTGACTTTTTTGATTAGATTAGTTCAAAGAAAAGAGAATGAAAATGATTTTTCTTATTTTGCAAGATTACAAGATTCTATTCCTCTTACTTTAAATGATAATTTTTTAGAAGGACCTTTGGTTATTACTAGGTATTATATTGATATATTAAAGGCTTTAGGAATTCTAACAAATGCTGATTTAAGAATTTCAGGTGGCAAATCACCCTCTTATCTTAGAACTAAAGCTTTAAGTGATTTACATTTAGGTTCTCCTGATGAAACAATCAAAACTTTAGAATATTTACAAAGTGAATATAAGCTTGAAGATAAATATACAATGTATTTGATGGTTGCTGCATTATTAGAAGCAGGAAGATATAATGATGCATCACTTCAAATATCTTTGATAAAAGCAATTTTGAATGATCAAGATGCAGATTTTTTAACAGCGGTACAACTTATTCAGGAGCTTAAAATTTCAAGTGCAAAACAATTTTTAAATAATCCATATTTAGATTCACTAATAGATTTTAAATTAATTGGCTTTGATGAGTATTTAGAATCTCTATAGTTTAATTTTAAAATCTAAATAATTTAATTTTATTCTGCTATAATAACTTAAATTTGTTATTTTTAGGAGGATACTATGGAAATTGGTAGAGTTGCAGAAATAGACAATGCAAAAACGAATAATATTGAAAAGTTATCAAAAATAAGTAATCTGGATGAAAAGAATAAAGTAGATCCAGAAGATGAATATAAAAAAGCTTTAAGCCCTGATGCTGCTGCTAGTAAAAATGAGGTTATATTAGATAATGTTAAATTTGGTTATAACAAAGATTCAAAAGATTTTTTTGTTAAAATTACAAAAAGTGAAGCAGAATATAAATATCCAACAGAAGATATGATGAAAATGAAAGCATATTTTTTACAAGAATTAGCACTAAGAAATGAATAAGGTAGTTTAATTGGCATCAGATTTATCAAACATATTTAAAGACGAACTTTCAAATACTTTAGAGCAATTATTATCAAAGAATTCTCAAGTTGAAGCAGTAGTAAAATTATCAAATGATAGTTTTGACTCAACTCAACTTGTTGAATGTATAGTTAAATTTGATATAAAAGGTGTCTCTTCTGAAGTGATTTTTTTTGTTCCAACACTAAGTGCAACTAAATTTGAATATTTAATGCTTGGTGGAATGGGTGATTTAAAAGAACATATTGATGATGAAATAACTGATGCTATTAATGAAATAATTTCAAATATTTGCGGAAGTTTTTGTACTTCAGTTAATGCACAAGGTTTAGCTGATATTACTTCTATTAAATCAGAAATTAAAAGTTCAAAAATAATAGATGGATCAGTATTATCTTCGAAAAGTAATACTTTTGAGTTTATTCTTTCTTTAGATAGTGAAAAATTACCTATACTTGTATGTTTTGATGAATTTATCTTACCATTTTTTTCTTCAATTACTGGAATTGGATTAGAAGAAGATTCATTTACAAAACCAAGTTCTAGTCCAGCTATTTCTTCTGTAAATGTTCCAACTAATACTTCAATGTCTTCATCTCCTATAATTCAAGCGCCTAAAAATCTTGAATTATTATATAATGTAAAATTAAAATTAAGTGTGAGACTTGGTACAAAAGTTGTTCTTTTGAAAGACATATTAAGATGGGATGTCGGAGAAATAATTGAATTAGAACAAATGGTAAATGAACCTTTAGAAATTTTAGTAAATGGTGTTAAAATTGGTGAAGGTGAAGCTGTAATTGTTGAAGGTAAATTTGGACTTAAAATAAAAAAAATCGGAAATGAAGATTTTAGATTAAATCAAATAGGATTGTAATTTATGGATAAAACTACCGCAGGCGGATTGGGAGCTGGATGGGGATTAGTAGCTCTAGCAATAATTTTAGGTGGAGTAGGATTTGGTCCTTATATAGATATTCCATCTGTAGTTATTGTTTTTGGAGGTACTATTGCTGTAACAGCAGGGCAATTTGAGGCTGCTGATTTAAAAAGAGTTGTTCCGGCAATAAAAGTTGCTATGAATAATGTTAAGGTTGAACCCTTAAATGAATTAGTAGAAAAAATTGTTTTTTACGCCACAGAAATAAAAAAACATGGTGTAATGCAAATTGAGCAGAAAGTTCTTCAAGAAACAAATCCATTTTTTAAAGAAGCATTTCAACTGCTTGTTGATGGAACCAAACCTGATGTATTACAGCCTTTAATGGAATTAAAGTTAGAGCATATGAATAAAAGACATAGTGTAATGATTTCAATATTTGGAAATATTGGAGGAACTGCGGGTGCTATGGGAATGATTGGTACTCTTGTAGGGCTTGTTGCGATGCTTGCAAACCTTTCAGATCCAGCTGCTGTTGGTCCTGCAATGGCTGTTGCATTACTTACAACAATGTATGGAGCACTTACTGGAACATTATTTGCAGGAATATTTGAAAGTAAGTTATCTCAAAAACATAATGTTGAAGTTACTGCTTGTGAAGTTATTATTCAAGGAGCAACAATGATTGCTGCTGAGGAATCTATAGGTAATATAAAAATGCAACTAAATGCAATTTTAGTTGAACCTAATGAATAAAGTAAAATAATGGCAAAAAATAAATGTCCTGAATGCCCTAAATGCTTACCTGGTTGGTTGGTACAGTTTGGGGATTTAATGTCTTTACTTCTAACTTTTTTTATTCTTTTGCTTTCAATGGCAGTAATGGATAAGAAAAAAGTTGAAGAGTATTTTGATATTATGAAAAAAGCAATGGGTTTTATTGATGCTTCCACTGATGTTGAAACTCAAAGTGATGCTTATTCTACTCAAAATAATGACTCTTCAACTCAAGAAGATAATTCATCAAATGAAAGTGATTTTGATAGTACGGCTCAAGATGTTTCACAAATAGTTGAAGAAGTTAATTCAAGTCAAAGTATTGAAAGTCAAGAAATTAAAATGGAAAAAGGGAAAAATGAATTTGTTTTAGATATCCCTTCCACTATAATGTTTGATGATGGACAATATGAGTTAACAAATCAAAGTGCAAAAATATTTATTTCAAAAATTGCAAGGGTTATTAGAACTATGCCACAAACTTTTAATATTGAAATAATTGGGCATACAGATACAAATAGAATTCAAAGTACAACAATTCCTAGAGATTCTTGGGATATATCAGCACTTAGATCAATATCTGTTGTAAAAGAGTTGATAAAAAATAGAATTGATCCAGCAATTCTTAAAGTTTCTGCATATGGATCTTTTCATCCAAAAAGTGATGTAGCAGCAGATAATAGAAGAGTTGAAATGAGATTCTTTTCTGAAAATAATCAACAAGATATTTTAAGTGAAGAGAATTTCTTTGATAGATTGGAGTAACAATGGAAATAAATACTAGCAATTTAATCAATAAAGATATGTTACAAACAAATAAGTTTGAAAATGTTAAAAGTGCTGAACTTAAAAACAAAGATGAAAAACAACTAAAACAAGTATGTGATGATTTTGAGTCATACTTTTTAAATCAAACACTTGATGTTTCCTTGCGTTCATCAAATATAGCAGGTGAGGGTACTGGATCTGATATTATTAAAAGTATGTATATACAAGCAGTAGCAGACAACTCAACAGGTAGCTTGGGTATTAGTTCTATGTTGTATGAATTTTTAACCAAAAACAATAAATAAAGGGAGTTCTTATGATAGAAAATATAGTTAAGGATATGACTGATTTAGTTGATCAACTTAAAAGTTCTATTAATCAAGATATCTTAGATATAAAAGAAGCTAAACACGAAGAACTTTTAAAAAGAAATGATCAAAAACATTCTATGATTGATGAAATAATGGTTTTAAAAATGCAATTAAATAAGGAATTAATGGCTTTACTTCAAGAGGGAAAAGATGTTAATATATACAGACAAAGTGTAGATACCCTTGAGGTTGATTTAAAAGAACTTTATGTGTTGAATAAAAAATTGGCTTCTATAGTATTACCTGTTCAAAAAATGTATAAAGATTTAGTTTCTGAAATCACAGCAGTAAAGGGAGGACAACTTTTTGATATTAAGGTTTAGTTTCTTATGTTTATTATTATCTGTAAATAGTTTTGCTATTAGTGTATTAATAGCAAAAGAATCAATTAATTTTGAGGAAAAAATAGATATCTCTAAATTTAGAGTGCAAAATGTTAATGATATATCAAAAGCATGTGTACCTTTAAAACTTAGTGATATACAAAATAAAGATTATGTAACTACTCATTTTATAAATAAAAATACTATTATTTGTCAAAAAGATGTAAAAGATTATAAAGATACAGGAGTTGTTTTCAATTTTGGCGGTGTAAAAATTGAGAAAAAAGGAAAAATTATATATGAAAATGATGAGTTTATTCGAATAAAGAATTTGGATGGATCAATTGAGCAAATATATAAAGATGGAAGAATAAAATGAATATGCTCTCTTTTTTAGGAGAAACGCCAACTATTGCTTTGCGACTTGCTCAAGATGAATGTGGTGAAGAAGCAATTGTAATTTCTACAAAAAAAATATCTGATTCTAGAAGTAACGGCAAAAGTATGTATGAAGTAGTTGTTGCAATTGAAGATGAAGATAAAAAGAAAAACTTAATCTACACAAAATCTGCAATAAGTAAAGCAAGTGAAGATTCTTCGCAAATGAAAACACATGTATATGATTTCAAAGAAGAAATTCTAAAAATGCAAGGGGTACTAGAGCAAGTTCAAAAATCAATATGGAATCCAAAAAGCCAACTTTATGATTTAACAATTCCACCTGAGTTTGCATCTATGTATAATACTTTTGAGTTAAATGAATTTGATCAAGAGATGACATATACAATTATGAAAAAAACTATAAAACAGTTGCCAATTGCCTTAAAATCAAATCCAAAAAAAGTAAATGATTTTTTTAAATTGATTCTGAGAAGAGTAATACCAATCAAACATGAAGTCCCATTAAGAAAACATCAAAGAAAAATTATCATGATGGTTGGACCAACAGGTGTTGGAAAAACTACTACTATCTCAAAATTAGCAGCTCGTTATGCTTATAAACTAGGTCAAAACTATAAAGTAGGAATTGTAACACTTGATTCATTTAGGGTAGGTGCTATTGAGCAATTACAAGCTTATACAAATATTATGAGATTACCTTTGGAAATTGTAAAAAAGCCTGAAGGTTTATCTGAAGCACTTTTAAGATTAAAAGATTGTAATTATATATTTATAGATACAGCAGGTTCTAGTCAATACGATGTTGATAAAATAGAGCTTATCAATGAATATCAAAAAAGAGTTGAAGAATTACCCATTGAAAAGATTTTAGTTTTACCTGCAAATGTAAAACATAGTGATTTATTAGAAATTTATAAAAATTATTCAAGATTAAATATTGATTATCTAACATTTACAAAATTAGATGAAACACGAAGTTTTGGAAATTTAATTTCATTTGCTCATAAAACAAAAAAATCAATAACATATTTTTCAATCGGACAAAATGTACCAGATGACTTAATAGTATCTGATTCTACTTTTTTAATAGATTGCTTTATGAATCATCAATGTATTAGGAGATAGAGTTTTGTTTGATGCTATTTCTTCTCAAGCTAGTAAATTAATAAGTTTGACTAATAGAGTAAAAAAAAACTACTCTAAAACAAAACTTATAACAATTACATCAGGAAAAGGTGGTGTTGGAAAATCGACCTTTACTGCTAATATGGCTTTTTTACTCTCTCGTAGAGGCTTTAAAGTTGCTGTTTTAGATGCTGATATTGGCTTAGCTAATATGCAAGTATTATTTGACTTAAAACCACAAAACACACTTTTTGAATATATCGATGGTATAAAAACTTTAGATGAGATAATTACAAAAACTATTTATGAAAATGTATATTTAATTGCAGGAAAAAGTGGTTATCAATATACAACAAATACAAATAGTTTTATTTTTTCACGAGTTGTAAAAGATATTATTTCTTTAAATCAGTTTGATATTTTGTTAATAGATACGGGAGCTGGACTTAATGATTATGTAAGAGAATTCTTATCTATTTCTGATAATATATTAGCAGTTACAACAACTGATCCTAGCGCGCTAACTGATGTTTATTCTTTGATGAAGATGTTATCTTTTAATAAAAATAAATTGATGGTGTGTTTTAATCATACAAGAAATTATCAAATTGGCGAAACCATCGCTAATTCTTTAATGAATTTAGGAAAAAAAAATAGCTTAAATGAAGATTTTATGGTAGAATATATAGGAAACGTTTCAAGTTCTGCAAATATTTCTACAACTGGTCGACTTAGAAAATTATTTGCCAATGAGTTTTCATCTGATGAAACAACAAAACAATTACAGATGATTATAGATAAGTTATTAAAAAATATTCATTAAGGTTTGTTCTAAAGTGCAAAAAGTAAGTTTAGTTATTTTTTCCAATCGTAATGTTACAAAGATAGCTATATTATGATAATAGAGCGATTCTCCCAAACTGTAATAAACAGTGGAATTTTTAGACTATATATTGCAACAGGTTTTTTTGCAACTTTAATATTTTTTGTAGTTAATGCAGAACTCTTTACTCCTTTTGAGATGATTTTAGGTACAATATTAATAACGATAATTTTAAAAGGTATGAGTAACATTATGTTATCTTTAATAATTAGTCTATTTAGTCTTGATAATAAAAGAAGTGAATTTGACTTTAAATATAATGAAGAAAAAATACAAGTTATGTTGAATGAGCTGAGTGTTAAAGAAGTAATAGATGTTAATAAAAATTTAAAGAAAGCTAATTAAGGAGTAAATTTTGAATATATCTTCAATAGGTAATTCTCTAAGTACATTAGGCTTAACTAATGTTAATAAAGTTGAAGACGAGAGTACAAAATCATTTCAAAGTATGTTAAATGATGCTATTTCTGAGGTAAATAATGATCAAGTAGAAGGATATAATTCTATGGAAAGTATAGCTTCAGGAAAAGTTACTAATCTTCAGGAAGCTGTACAAAAAATTGAAGAAGCTGAATTATCTCTAAAATTAGCATTAGAAGTAAAAAATAAGGCATTAAACGCTTATAAAGAAGTAATGAAAATGTCAATCTAGAAAGGATTAATTATGGGTTTTTTTGACGGATATAATGTATCATCATCAGGAATGAGTGCTCAAAGAACTAGAATTAATGTTGTGAGTGCAAATATTGCTAATGCAAAAACTACACATACAGCTGAGGGTGGACCTTATAAAAAGCAACAAGTAGTCTTTGAAGATGTTTTATTAGCAAGTGGTAAAAAAACAAATTCTAATGACGTTCAAGCTACAAATAACGCTAATTCAGATATTTCATTAAGAGGAGTTGGTGTAAAATCAATAATCCAATCAGACGCAAAACCAGTAATGAGATATGAACCAGCACATCCTGATGCCAATGAGCAGGGATATGTTGCATATCCTGATATAAATCCTGTAATTGAAATGGTTGATTTAATAGAGGCTACGAGATCATATGAAGCAAATGTTGCTTCGTTTAATACTCATAAAAATATTGATTCTAAAACTTTAGATATATTAAATATGTAGTCTGTCATGTCAAATATAATTGATTTCTTAAAACCAACTAAATCTTTAGATTCAGATAGTTTAACTTCTGCTTCTGAAAGTCAAGTAATTAAAGATAAACCTTCACTTTTTGATTCTTTATTAAGTGGTAATAAATCAGATACTACAGCAAACTTAAATAATACAGAAGAAATAAATCCAAAATCAAAACTAGAACAAACAAAAAGTGATGTAAAAATAGATATTGAAAAAAAAGAAGATAATTCAGATTTATTGCAAAATGAAGAAGAAACAAAGATAGATTTAAAAAAAGACTTAAATAGTAAAGATACTAGTGTTTTAAAAGAAGAGAAAATATCAAGTACAAGCTCACTGTTAGATAGATTGGTTTTAGAAGCAAAAAAAGAAGTAAAAACTGTAAATCAAGAACAATTAAAAAGTTTAGATAATAAAATAGTTTCAACGCAAAATTTAAATAATACTGAAGAAATAACTAGTGATCTAAAATCAGAACTAAAAGCTAATGATTTGATTAAAACTGTAAATAATGTAGAAATAAAGACTTCAAATCAAGAAGAATCAAAAAGTTTAGATAATAAAACAAATTCAACACAAAATTTAAATAATACTGAAGAAATAAATAGTGATATAGAAGAAAAAGAAAAAATAAAGAATCCTTTAAATTTGATAGATAATAAAAAAACATCGCAATCTGATTTAAATCAAGAAATAAATATAATTAATCAAAAAGAATTAGAAAGTTTAGATAATAAATCAAACACAACCATAACAGTAAATTTAAATAATATAGAAGAAATAAATCCAGAATCAAAACTAGAACAAACAAAAAGTGATGTAAAAACGGGTGTTGGAGATAAAGAAGAAACACAAAAAGATTTGGATTTAGCAAAAGATTTAAATAGTAAAAATACTAATACTTTAAAAGAAGAGAAAATATCAAGTACAAGCTCACTGTTAGACAGGCTGGTTTTAGAGGCAAAAAAAGAAGTAAAAAACATAGATCAAGAACAATTAAAAAGTTTAGATAAGAAGATAACTTCAACACAAAATGTAGATAATATAGAAGAAATAACTAGTGATTTAAAAATAAATTTACTAAGTACTGATCAAAAAGAAGAAATAGTAAAAGCAAAAGAAACTTTTAGTTCAGTAAAAGAAATAAAAATAGTAAATCAAGAAGAATTAAATATTTTAGATAAAAATTTAGTTTATCAAGACAAAGATCAGAATAAAAATAGTGACAGTTCACTTATAAATCCAAATAAAAAAATAGATATTGAAAATAAAAATATATCAAATATATCTCTTGTTGCAAAAGTACCAGTATTAGATGAAGAAAAAGTAAAAATCGAAAAAACAAAAAATGAAGTAGAAGAAAAAATAATCTCTTTTGAAAATAATGAAAAAATTAATACAGAAATTAATATGGAATCTAATATAGATGATATAGGAATAGATTTTGACAAAAATTCAGAAATAAATAATAGTAAAATTTCGGAAGAGAATATTTCAAATGTAAATAAAATAGGTATTTCAAATACTATTTCAATTCCATTAAGTGATACTTTAAATTTGGATGAAAGTATTATATCTTCAAAAAATACACAAGCAAAATCTCTAATGGATCAATTAATTCAAAAAAATAGTGAAAATATTGAATCTATTTTACCAGATAAAATTGATATTATTCAAAGAGAAAGTGCATCAAAAGATTTTATTTCAAATATATATTTAAGCACTCAAAAAAATTCTATAAATACACAAAATCTTTTTAATAAAAATGAAGCGGTAAATTTATTAAAAGATGCATCAAATATAAAAGATGTTAAAACAAGTGCTCAAATGCTAGATTTAGGTTTAGAAGATATTAGTGTAGATCAACTTAGTGAAACAGAAATAACAGTAGAAAAACCTGTTAAGCAGACTCTTGATTTAGTTGCAAAAAAAGCTATTCTAGATAGTTTATTGATAAGTAAAAATATTGTTGATGTAGACGTAAAGAATTTAATTACAAAATCAGTAGAAGCTAGTAGTGCTTTGCTTGATGATACTTTAAAAATCTCAGATGATACAGTTGTAAATGTAAATTCACCATTATCATATAATATTCAATCAAAAATAATAGGTGCAAGACAGCAAATGTCAACTATGATGTCAGATATTGCAAGACAAATGTATGAAAACTATAAACCGCCTGTTACAGTATTTAAAATTAATTTAAATCCTTTAGAGTTGGGTAGCATTGCAATTTTAATGAAAAATGATAAAAATAATTCATTGTCAATTAGTATGAATGTTTCTAACAATACTACTTTAGATGCATTAATTGATAATCAAAATGTTTTAAAAACTTCATTAAATAAAAGTTTTGATGAGAATACAAAGTTTAATCTTAATTTTTCTTCATCAAATGAAAACAATAATCAATCAAGTAACCAAAACAATCAAGGCAACCAAGGTAATCAAAATAAATTTGAACAACAAATAGATACTCAATCAATATTAGAATTAAAAGAAGAAAATAAAGACACAGAAGAAAAAAGTATAGACTATATGTAATGGAAGCTTTTTTATCTTTATTAAATGAAGAAGTTTTATTTCAATTTCTTCTCTTACTTGCTAGAATATTGGCTTTTGTAGCTTTTATGCCTGTTTTTGGTCATGCAGCAATTAGTCCAACTATTAGAATAGCATTTGCTTTTTATATTACAATATTTATTTTTCCTTTAGTTGAGATATCAAGTACAATAAATCAAGATAATTTTATAATGGCATTGGTTTCTGAAATTACTCTTGGTTTAGTTGCTTCAATGCTAATTAATATAATTTTTTCTGCCGTGAAAATAATAGGTGAATTTGTAGAATACTCAACTGCTTTATCAATGGCAGCTATGTTTGATCCAACCACAGGTGCGCAAGAAGGTTTAATTGCAAAACTTCTTTTTTGGATAGCCTTGATGTTGTTTTTTCAAACAGGTATGTATGAAATGACTTTAGTTATTTTGGTAAAAAGTTTTACAATGATAAATTTAGGAACTTTTGATATTTTTTCCTATGATGGAATACAATTAGCAATTAATGAAGTGAAAAGAATGTTTGCTTTTGCTTTTGCTTTTGCTTTTCCTTTATTTTTTATTGGATTTATTTTAGATATATATTATGGATATGGTACAAGATCTATGCCTTCATTTTCTCCTTTTGTAATTACTTTTCAGTTAAAATTTGCATTAATCTTTATATTTCTAATTTTAGGAATGGAAACATTTACTGAAGCATTTACGAATTATTTTATAGATAAATTTCAATAATTAGGATAGTTAAAAATGGCTGATGAAGAAGAAAAAACCGAAGAACCCACCTCCAAAAAAATAGAAGATGCAAAAAAAGAAGGAAATGTTTCTAAATCAATGGAAGTGACAGGAGCAGCTATTTTATTTTTTGGATCTATTTATTTATTATTCTTTTCATCTTTTTCAACTATGGAAATTAAAAAATTGATGATGTTTTGTTATGGATTCATAGGTCAAGAATTGGATTCAACTGTTTATTATTCAATAACTTATAGTGTTGTAATGACACTTTTAAAAGCACTTGCACCATTATTTATATTGATAGTTGTTCTAGTATTTGCTAGTAATTTTACACAATTTGGTTTAGTTGCAATTCCTTTAAAATTTGACTTGCAAAAGCTAGATCCAATAAAAGGTTTTGGAAATATTTTTGGTTTTAAGAAGTTGATTGAAGCTTTTAAGTTAACTTTAAAATTAATAGTGATTATAACTGTTATGTGTATACTATTTTTATTGACTAATAAAGAATTTTTAGCAATGATGAATCAGGAAACTGGAGCTACTATTTCATCTATGCTTGAACTAGCAGTTTATTTTATTTTTACTATTCTGCTAATTATTATTATTTTTGCTATAATAGATTTTTATTTTTCTAGACATTATTATATGAAATCTTTAAGAATGAGTAAACAAGAAATTAAAGATGAATATAAAAATATGGAGGGAGATCCTCAAGTTAAAGGTCGAATTAGAAGAATTCAAATGC
This sequence comes from Arcobacter sp. s6, assembly GCF_040884245.1. Taxonomy (NCBI): domain Bacteria; kingdom Pseudomonadati; phylum Campylobacterota; class Epsilonproteobacteria; order Campylobacterales; family Arcobacteraceae; genus Arcobacter; species Arcobacter sp. s6. Next base: position 108,121 of record NZ_JBEVTN010000007.1, read on the forward strand.
AAATGGCGCAAAAAAGAATGATGAGTTCAGTTCCTGAAGCAGATGTTGTTATTACAAATCCAACTCATTACGCAGTTGCATTAAAATATGATAATAAAGTTGATACAGCACCAAAAATAGTTGCTAAAGGTATAGATTTCTTAGCACTTAAAATCAAAGATGTAGCAAAAGAAAATAAAATACCAATAATAGAAAACCCAGCACTCGCAAGATCTTTATATGATCAAATAGATATTGATAAAGCAATACCAAGTGAATTTTATAAAGCAATGGCTGAGATTTTCTCTTATGTATATGAATTAAAAAGAAAAAGGTAAAAGTTGAAATTATTTATAACACTATTTTTATTAATAAATATTTTATATGCAAAAAAAGATTTTTATTATAGCTTTATAGATTCATCTGGAACGCAAATATCTGAACAAAGAAAACAATCTATTTCAGATGGTTTTGATATTTTACAAAATGCTAGAAATCTTGCTCGTGATGATAAAATAGATGAAGCTTATGCGGAAATAAAAAGTTTTAAAGAAAAAAATAAAATAAAAGTATTAACATCAGATATCAATATTTTGTATGCTGAATTGTCTTTAAAAAAGCAATCAAAAAGATTGATTATTGATGCAGAGAGAGAACTTGAGTCAGCTATTAATGCATCTTCTATAAATCAAGGAGATTTAGCAAAGGCATATATGCTTTTGGTTGAGTTAAAACTTAATACAAATAAAATAAATGATGCTAAATATTTTTCTCAAATAATTATTGATAATTTTGATGACGAAGTAACAAAAACATATGGTAAAATTTCTCTTGCAAAAGTTTATAAATATCAAAAAGATTATCCAAGAGCAATAAAATATTTATATGAAATCTTAACAGTAACTCATGATAAAGTAGTAGCGACATTGGTTGCAGATGAACTTTTTGATATTTATATTTTAGATGGAAAATTAGATAAAGCAAACGAATTAATATCACAAGTTTTAAAAACAAATATAGAATTTTATGCAAATGATTCTTATTTAGCTAATAAGAAAATAAATAAACTCATAGATGCTGGAATGCCAGAACATGCTTCAGAAATTTTAAAAGAACTACTATTAAGAACAACTAAAGAAGATTCAATTGAAGATTTTAAATATAAACTAGCAAATACATATATGTTGATGTATGACAAAACTAATTATTATTTAGAAAAAGCAAAAGATTTATATAAAGATATAATAAATGATTTTCCTCAAGGAATACATGCTCAAAATGCAAAAATGTATATTGATGAAATTTTAATGAGACAAGGATTTTTAACGCCAAGTGTTGTTGCAGCAAAATATTTAGAGAGTGAAGCAATGCAGCAGAAAGCATTATTACAAGAACTAATGAATTATAAAACAGATAAAAAGTTTGAATTAATAATGAAAACTGAAAAAGTTTACAAAAAGATCTCAAATGAAATTACTAAGAGATTTGGTTATAAAACTATTAATGAGATTTTTGATGAAATAAATATTGAACTAATTAAAGATTATTTAGCTCAAGGAAAATGTTTTGAATTAAATGATATATTAAAAACTTCAAGAAATGAAACACTAGAAAAATTAATAGAAGATGAAAGTACTAAATATACTTTTTTTGAATGTTTAGTCGAAGCACCATATGAAAGAGCATATTTACAAATAAAAGATACTTTTAATAAAACTAGGGATGCAAATATATATTTATATTTGGAAAGAATGGCTTTTTCTCTAAATTTAAAAGATGAAGCCTTAGATTATTCAGCAAAGGTTGAAATGGTAAATGATATTAATGTTCTTTCAAAAGAGTTTTTATATAGATATCAAATATTAAAATCTAAAGGAAATAGTATTGATATGGAGAAATTCTTCTCTTATACTCAATTAAATCCTGATTTTATAAAATCAAATGAATCAAATCCAATAATTATTGATTTTTACAATGATTACTACTTTTATTTATTACAAAACAATGATAAAACAAATGCAAATATTATATTAAAAAAATTATATGACAAACAAAAAGCAGTAAAAGCTTTTATTTATTCGCCTTTTGTAGAACTTGAATTATCTAAACAAGAAAAAGAGTTAGATAACAAACAAAAATCTATTGATTATCTTCTTGAGGCTCTTAAAAATACAAGAAAAATAAAAGCAAACGATGAAGTTAAAATATATTACGATATTTTAAATTTATATGATAGTTTAGGAAATAAATCTAAAAAAGATGAGTATGTTTTAAAATGTAAAGAAGTGAAAGATAGTGTTGATAGTTTGTATAAAAAAATGTGCGATGAGATGTAATGGATATAGATAAAATATTAAATAATATTGATTCAACAAATCTTTCAATTGCTTTTGGACGAATTGTAAATATATCAACAACAACATTAAATGCAACAGGTCTTGAAGTAGCTGTTGGTGATATTGTAAGAATCGAATCGGTTTTGCATCTAGGTTCAGTTTTAGGAATGGTAGCTTCCATTAATGATTCATCTTTTACAATTGTACCCTTTTCATTTATTGATGGCTTTAGAATACATGATAAGGTATATTTACAAAAAGATGGCTTATCAGTTAAATGTGGATATGGACTTCTAGGAAGAGTTGTAAATGCCTTAGGTGAGCCAATTGATTCTAAAGGTAAAATTAAAGATTTAGAACAAAACGCTCCAATTAATAAAGTTTCAATGCCTGCATTAGAAAGAGGTATTATTGATGAGAAATTTGCAACAGGTGTTAAATCAATAGATTCAATGTTAACAAGTGGAAAAGGTCAAAAAGTTGGAATCTTTGCAGGTTCAGGAGTTGGTAAATCTACTTTAATGGGAATGATTGTCCGAGGTTGTGAGGCTCAAATAAAAGTAGTTGCATTAATTGGGGAAAGAGGAAGAGAAATCCCCGAGTTTATACACTATAATTTAGATAATAATTTAGAAAATACAGTAATTATTGCAGCTACTTCTGATGAGTCTGCATTAATGAGAAAATATGGAGCTTTTACAGCAATGGCAATTGCAGAATTTTTTAGGGATAAAGGTCATGATGTATTATTAATGATGGATTCAGTAACAAGATTCGCTATGGCACAAAGAGAAATAGGATTAAGTACAGGAGAACCACCTGTTAGTCGTGGTTATCCACCTTCTGTATTTGCTTTATTACCACAATTAATGGAGAGGGCAGGAAATAATAAAAAAGGTTCCATTACAGCTTTTTTTACAGTTTTAGTAGATGGTGATGATATGAATGATCCAATTGCTGATCAAAGTAGATCTATCCTTGATGGACATATTGTTCTTACAAGAGAATTAACAGAACAAGGCTTTTATCCACCTATAAACCTTTTAAAATCAGCATCAAGAGTTATGGACAAGGTTGTTGATAAAGAGCATTATAATGACTTTTTAAAGTTAAAAAGAGTATTATCTTTGATAAAAGAGAATGAAGTTCTAGTAAGAGTTGGTGCTTATAAGCCAGGTATGGATTCTGAACTTGATAATGCAATGGCAAAAAAAGAGAAGATAAGAGATTTTCTTACTCAAGATACTCAAAAGATTATAGGTTTTAATGAAACTGTTGCTATGTTTAAAAAGGTTTTACAATGATTAATTTAAGACAACAAATAATTAGCATCATTAATAAAAAAACTTTTGTATTAAAACATCAAAGAAAAAAAAATCAGCTACAATTAGTTGATTTTTTTAATTAACTAATAAAATAATAAGTAATAAATGAATTTTAAAAAAATATTCTCAAAAGATTTAATTGTTGTTGCATTATTTGTTTCAATATTAGCAATTATAATTGTTCCTTTACCAAAAGGAATGCTAGACTTTTTCTTAGTTATATCTTTATCTTTATCATTGCTAATTTTATTGATATCTTTATATATTCAAAAACCATCTGATTTAACTACATTTCCTACAATTATCCTAATACTCGCACTTTTTAGGCTTTCTTTGAATATTGCAACAACCAGATCAATCTTAAGTGAAGGTCATAATGGACCTGAGGCTGTTAGTTCTATAATTGCAGCTTTTGGGGAATTTGTTGTTGGTGGAAATATGGTAATTGGTATTATCGTATTTGTTATTTTGGTATTAATTAATTTTATGGTTGTAACTAAGGGTGCAACAAGGGTTGCTGAGGTAACTGCAAGATTTACACTTGATTCAATGCCTGGTAAGCAAATGGCCATTGATGCTGATTTAAATGCAGGATTTATTGATGATAAGCAGGCTCAACAACGAAGAAAATCTTTAATTTCTGAAGCCAACTTTTATGGAGCTATGGATGGATCATCTAAGTTCGTAAAAGGTGATGCTGTTGCTGGTATTATTATCACTATGGTAAATCTTATTGGAGGACTTTTAATAGGTCTTTTTCAACATGATATGACAGTTGCTCAATCAGGAGAAATATATACAATTTTAACTATTGGGGATGGATTAGTAGCACAACTTCCAGCTTTAATTTTATCAACTGCAACAGCTATTATTATTACACGTTCAAATATGGATGAAGATAAGTTTGCAAATCAATCTGTTGCTCAACTTGTTAAAGATAGTCGTTCTTTAATTTTAGTTGGTATTGGAATGATTCTTTTTGGATTTATTCCAGGTTTTCCTACTGGAATCTTGATGATAATGGGTTTATTAATGATGTTTATTGGGTATGTAATAAGCATGATTGAAGCTGAAAAAGATAATGCAATTACTAGATTCTTTAAACCACAAGAGCAAAAAGTAAAAATTGATGAAAATGTTTCTACTTTAAAAGATAAAAAGAAAAGTATGGCTGTTCCTGATGAAAATAAAACAATTGAAACTATAATGAAACTTGAAGTTTTAGAATTAAAATTGGGAATAAGACTTTTACAATTGGTTCAAGGAAATTCAGAGTTATTAGATAAAATTAAAGCTATTAGAAAAACAATTGCAAGTGAATTAGGATTTGTAATTCCCCAAATTAGAATCTCAGATGATTCAAATCTAGCTGCAAATGAATATCAATTATATTTGAAAAGAATCCCACTTGTAAAAGGAAAAGTTGAAGTTGATAAACTTCTTGCAATGGGTGGATTAGCTAATGAAAAACTAGTAGGTTTAAAAGTAAAAGAACCTGTATTCAATTTAGATGCAACTTGGATTGCTTCAACTTTAAAAGAAGAAGCTTTAATGAAAGGTTTCACTGTTGTTGATGCTCCAACAATTATTTCAACTCATATCTCAGAAATTATTAAAAAACATGCTGAAGATATTATTACTAGACAAGATATTGTTGATATTATAGATAGATTGAAAAAAGATTTCCCAATTGTTATTGAAGAGGCTATGAAGGTTACTTCTTATGGATCTTTATTAAAAGTATGTAGAGATTTATTACATGAGAAAATCCCTATTATAGATATGCTAACAATCATTGAAGCAGTGGCAGATATTGCAGAATTTACAAAAGCTCCTGAGGTATTATTGGAGCATGTAAGAGCTAAACTTTATAGACTTATTACTCAAAAATTTAAAGATACTGATGGTGTTTTACATATTATTACTATTAAACCAGAGTTAGAACAGCAATTTATAGGAAAAATTCAAGAACATCATGGAGTATCTCAATTAATGCTTTCAATTGCAGAAATTAATAATTTAGTTACAAAAACAAAAAAACTTCTTGATACTATTGAAGTAAAAGGTTTTTCAAAAATCACTATGGTTGTAGATCCAATATTAAGAAAACGAATTTCTGAAATTTATGAAAAATTTGGTTTGCAAGTTTCAGTTTTATCCCATGCAGAACTTGATTCAAAGGCAAACTTTGCTATTGAAGGTACCTTAGAGTTTTAAGATGAAAATATTTAAATTTATAAGTTTATTTTTTTTATTTGTAAGCACATTATTTGCAGATGTAAAACTATATCTTCCTTCTCATACTTTAGTTAAAAATGAAGCCTTTATTTTTGTTTTAGAAGCATATGGAAATGATATAACTTTTCCAAATATATCATTAATAGATGGCCAAATTGTTCAGGAAGTTGCAAGTTCAAACTCCACAAATATTATAAATGGAAATATAACAAAACAAATAAAAAAAACTTATTCTTTTTATCCAACAAAAGATTTTATTTTGCCTTCTTTTGAAACAATAATTGATGGAAAAAGTTATAAAACAAATGAAGAGAAAATAAGTATCCAAAAAGCTTTAAAAACACAATCTAATTTTTTTGATTTTAGTATAAAAACAAATAAGAATGATTTATATATTGGCGAGAATTTTATTTTAACAATGACTTTTAAATATAAAAAAGATATTGATATTCTTGATTTATCTTTTGATAAACCAAATTTTGAGAATTTTTGGTATAAACAAATTGATAATTCTAAAAAATATGAAGATGGTGATTTTACTGTTTTTGAAATAAAATTTTTAATGTTTGCATTAAAAGAAGGTGATCGGAAAATTGAACCACTTGGAATCAATGCTAAAATTATGGATAATAACTCTTATTCGATTTTCTCATCAACGAGAAATAAAAAAATATATTCAAATGAATTAAACTTTAATATTAAAAGTTTACCTGCAAATATTAATTTAATTGGAGAATTTGATATAAATGCTTCTGTTGATAAGCAAACAGTAAAAAAAGGTGAAGCAGTTTCTTTTAAATTAAGTATTAAAGGAAAAGGAAATATAGATGATATTCATGATATTAAAATTCCTATAGATGAAGTTACAATTTATGAAAATAAACCAATTATTAAAACACAAATTTCAAATGATGAATATCTTGGGGGATGGGAAAAAGTATTTTCAATTATTGCAAATAAATCTTTTACAATTCCAAGTGTTAAAATTGATTATTTTGATAAAACTTTATCTAAAACAATATCCAAACAGACAAATAGCTTTGACATTCAAATTTTAGATGAAGAAATAAAAAAAGATGTAGTATTAGAAAAAGCAACTAAAAAAATAATACCAGAAGAAGATACTAAAGAGATAATAAAAGTTATTGAAAAAACTTCAACTTTAGATAGAGTTATTTTCTTCTTTTTAGGGATAGTTTTTTCTTTATTAATAATAAGTTTATATTTTTATGTTATAACTTCAAAAAGAAAAAAACAAGAAGATAAACCTTTAGTAAAAAAAGTTAAAGAGTCAAAAACAAAAGATGAATTACTAAAAACATTAGCTGTTTATTTAAAAATAGATACAAAATTAGATCTACTTATTTTTCAATTAGAAAAAACACAAGATATTAACTCTTTAAAGAAAGAGATTATAAAAACTTTAAAAGAATTAAAATTATAAGGATAAATTAATGAAAATTATATGGATATTTTTATTTACAATTACTTCAATTTTTGCAAGTGAATATTATGCAAAATTAGAGCCAATAGATAGCTTTCAAGTAAAAGCAGCAGTTTCAGGAAAGATTATATACTCAAATTCGGAAATTGAAGGCCTAAAAGCAAATAACTCAACAATAATTGAAATGGACTCAGAAGTTAATAAAGTTGATTTAGAACAATCAAGAAATAAATTAAAATATATAGATGAAATGATAAAAATAGAAAAAAATAATTATGATAGATTAAATCAAGTTTCATCAAAATCTGCATTTGAAAAAGATACTCAAAAATTAAAAGTAATTACCTTAGAATCTTCAAGATCAGATATGCTTATAAAAATTGAAACTTTAAAAGATACTATTTCAAATAAAAAGTTAGTTGAAAAATCTAATTATATTTTTAATATTGCAGTAAAAGAAGGAGATTATGTAAATGCAGGAACTTTACTTTATGAATCAAAAGATTTATCAAAAGGTAAATTAGAAATATATGTTCCTATTGCTCAAGTTGATGAAATTAGAAAAAAAGATATTTATTTGGATGGAATAAAAAGTGATATAAAAATATCAAAAATATATAATGTAGCAGATTCTGTAAATATTTCATCATATAAAGTTGAATTGATTGTAAATGATGTTAAAACATTTTCAAGGTTGGTAAAAATTGAATTCAGATAAAAAGAAAGTAGCCTGTCCAATGGATTGCTACGATGCTTGTCAAGGGCAAATGGTTGAAGGAAATATTAAAGGTTCAAAAGATAACTTGCTTACTAATGGTAAACTTTGTATTAACTTTGCAAATTTATTAAAAGAAGAAAATATCCAAAACTCATTATTTCAAGGTGAAACTATTTCCTTAGATAAATCTTTAGATATTTTAGTAGATAAACTTAAATCAACAACTCCTTCAAAAACTCTTTTTTATACAGGAAGTGGAAATTTAGGTGTAATGCAAAACTCTACAAAAAATTTTTTCACACAATATGGCTCAACTTTAACAAAAGGAAGCTTATGCGATGGAGCGGGAGGAGCTGGGATTGAAGCAGGAAGACAAAATGTCATAAATCCACCAATACAAAAACTTATAGATGCTGATATTATAGTTGTATGGGGAAGAAATTTCTCTGTAACTTCTTCTCATATGTATAATTTAGTAAAAAATAAAACTTTTGTAACTATAGATCCTATTTGCACAGATATTGCGAAAAAATCTAAAATACATATGCAAATAAATCCTAAAACAGATTATGAATTAGCCTTGCTTTTTACAAGATTTGCCTATATGCAAGATTTAGAAGATAGAGATTTTATAGAAGAGTTTGGATCTGGTGCTGATTGGTTTTTTGATATTTCAAGAAATAGGCCTGTTGTTTCTTATGAAGCAACAACCGGAGTTCCCCTTTCACAAGTAAATGATTTTTTTGATTTAATTGAAGGTAAAAGTGTTGCTATTATGTTAGGTTTAGGAATTCAGAAATATTTTGAAGGGGCTCAAATAACAAGATGTATTGATTCTTTTGCTGCTTATATGGGGTATCATAAACAAAAAGCAGGTGGAGTTTGGTATTTAAGTGATTCTGCTTTTGATTATAAAAAACAATTTGAAGTTAAGGGAAATAATAAAAAAGTTTCTATTGCAAAAACAGATTTTGGTTTATTTGATTTAGTATTTATCCAAGGTGGGAATCCAGCTGTTAGTGCTCCAAATAGTGCTAAGGTAATTGAAGGATTGAAAAAATCTTTTGTGGTTTATTTTGGTACAACTTTAAATGATACCTGTGAATATGCAGATTTAATAATTCCTTCAAGTTCTTTTTTATCAAAAAAAGATGTAAGACTATCATATGGCCATGAATTTAAAGCAATTTCAGAAGTAGTAGTTCCTTCAAATGGAAATACTATTAGCGAATATGAATTAGCAAACTATCTTTTAGAAAAATTTAATTTTGATAAATTAAAAGATGAAGATGAAGTTATTTCATATTATGAAAATCATAAACCTAATTTAAAAGATTTTGATACATTTGAATTTATTGAAGAAATTGATATTGAACCTTTATACAAAGATAAAACATCTGAAAATTTTTATTTTATTACTGCAAAATCAAAAAAATCTTTAAATTCTCAATTTGCAAAAGATGATTTTGTTTATTTACATTCATCAACAAATTTTAAAGATGATGATAATGTTATTATATCTTCAAAATATGGAAATGCAAAATTTACTGTGAAAATAAATGATGATATAAAAAGTGACTGTGCATTTCTATTTGCAGGGAACAAAAAAGTAAATTATTTAACACCTTTTGATGAAGATGAAAGTTCGAACTCAGCAATGTATCAAGAGCTATTGGTGGAAATTGAATTATCGTAAACTTTTTTCTGAACATAAGATTATAAGAGATTTATCTTTAGTTCAGTTTATTGCATACTTTGGTGCATGGTTTTCTAATGTTGCAATTTATACAATGCTTGTTAATTTTGGTTCAAGCGAAATGGCAATTTCAATAGTAACTGCAATGCATTTTTTACCAGCTATTTTAATTGCTCCATTTTCAGGAGCAATAATAGATAGAGTAAAAATTAAACCTTTAATGACTTTTTTGATTTTTATAGAATTAATAATGACTATCTCATTTCTAACAATTGATGATAAAAGTGAGATTTGGCTTTTGATGATTTTTATTTTTATTAGAATGAGTGCTGCTTCTATGTTTTTTTCAACTGAAATGTCTCTTTTGTCAAAACTTTTAAAAGGTAAACCTTTACAAATGGCAAATGAAATTCATTCAATTATATGGTCTTTTACTTATGCTGCTGGAATGGGTTTAAGCGGTTTTATTGTTAATTGGTATGGCGTAAAAATAGCTTTTATAATAGATGCTATAATTTTTACTATTGCATTGATAGTTTTTATAAGAATTGATTTTGTTGTAAAAGCAAGTGAGACTACTGATAATTTTATAAAGCTAATAAAAAATGGTTTTATATATATTAAGAATAATAAAATAGTTTTACATTTAATCTTTCTACATTCAAGTGTTGGATTAACTTCTTTTGATGCTTTAATTACTATTTTGGCAAAAAATGAATACAAATATATTATTTCAGTTCCACTTGCAATTGGCTTGTCAAATGCAGTTAGAGCCGTTGCTTTAATGTTTGGACCTGTAATATTATCGAAATATGTTACAAAAGAGAACTTACACTATTTATTGGTACTTCAAGGATTATCAATAATTTTATGGGGATTTATGCAAAACAATTTTTATATTTCTTTGATTGCATTATTTATTGTAGGTCTTAGTACTACGACTTTATGGTCATTTACTTATGCTTTATTACAAGATTACTGTGATGAAAAGTATATAGGAAGAGTAATATCTTATAATGATATGTTCTTTATGCTCTCTTGCGTACTTACAACTTTGTTTATTGGCTTAATGGCAAGTTTAACTTCTGTTGATATAATTACTATTCTTTTAGGGCTAGGATTTCTAGCTTTTGCTTTTTACTACACAAGGATATTAAAATGGATATAGTTGAAAAAGTTTTGCTACTTGCAATATTAAAAAAAGAGCCTAATGAAACTCTAAATGATGTTGTATTAACACTAGAAAATACAAATTTATTCTCTTTAAAAGAGGGAAAAAGATTGTTAAAAAAACTAAAAAGTGAAGAGTATCTTACTGATTCATATTTAACTTTTAAAGGTGAAGCAGTAGCTAAAAATGTTGAACAAGAATTTAAAATATAAAAGGGAAATAGATGATTTTAGATTATAAAGATATTGACGATTTAAATAGATATAAAATAATGTCTGGAACTGTGATTCCAAGACCAATTGCATGGATTGTAACAGATGATGATGGTGTATTAAATGCTGCTCCATTTTCTTATTTTATACCAATCTCTTCAAATCCTGCACTTTTAATTGTAGCTATTGGGAAAAAAGATGATGGAAGCCCAAAAGATTCTTTGGCAAATATTTTAAAAACAAAAAAAGCAACTATTTGTTTTGTAAATAAAGATAATGTTGATAAGGTACAAAAATGTGCAACTCCTCTTGGAAAAGAAGTTAGTGAGATTGAGAAATTTGAAATTGATGTTACAAATGTAATGGAAGGCTTTCCTCCTATGATTTCTTCATCTCAAAGTGCAATGTTCTGTGAATATTATGACACTTATGAAATTCCAGGAGATACAACACCTGTTGTTTTAGAGTTAAAGTATCAATATATTGAAGATGATAGAATAAACGAAAGAAATCATATAAATGTAGAAAATATTGGAAGATGTGGAGTTACATTTAAAGCTTTAGTAGATTTATAATTAAAAGGCTATCTTTAGCCTTTTAATGTATTTAGACTTTGTGATTATACAGCTGTATTTCCACAATGACCACATTTTTTAGCAGCAATTGGAATTTCCATTGCACACTCAGAACAAACTTTTGTAGTTGGTGCTGCTTCTTCAACAACTTCTTCTTTTTTAAGTTTATTATATGATTTAATAAACATAAACATAACAAAACCTAAAATTACAAATGAAATAGTATCATTTACAAACATTCCTATTTTAATGGCAGGAGCTCCGGCTTTTTCCAACTCTGCAAGTGTTGCATAAGAGTTTCCATCTAAAGAGATGAATAATTGAGAAAAATCAACCCTTCCTAGTAATAATCCAATTGGAGGCATTATTACATTTGCTACAAGTGATTTGATTAACGTAGCGAATGCAGCTCCAAAAATAAATCCCACAGCCATATCAACAACATTACCTTTAATCAAAAAATCTCTAAATTCTTTAAGCATATCTTTTCCTTTTAATTTTTTAAAATTATAATTGAATTAGCTTTATTAATAATAAAATAAAAATATAGATGATTTAATAAAAATAAAATAACTAGAAAATAATCTCAAAATTACATCTTGATTACACTAAAAACGAGCATAACCTAGGATTCAAAAAATTAATAATATATTACGGAAGATATAAAATTGAGGTGAAAATGAATAATTTAAAATTAAAAAATAAGATACTATTAATATTGACTTTACCTATTATTACAATATTAATTTTATCTTTTATTTCTATTTATGATAAATTTGAAAAAGAAAGAAATATGACTATAACATCAAGTTATATAGATTTTACAGTAAAAATTTCAACTCTTTTAACAAGTTTACAAAAAGAGAGAGAATTAACAATTTCCTATATAGATAGTTATGCAAAAATTGGAAAAATAAAATTAGAGAAACAAATAGAATTAAGTAATCAAGCCTTAAATAGTTTGAATATTTTTTTAGAGAATTTTACTATTCTAAAAATAGATAGTAATTTAGTAGAAAAAATAGATATATTCAAAAATAATATTTTAAGAATTAAAGAAATGAGAGAGAAATCAGTTGAATTAAAAATTGATTCTACAGAAGTTATAGATTATTATAATAGTTTAAATATAAATCTTATCTCTTTTTTTGATGATTTATTAATTTATTCAAATACAAAAGAGTTATCAAAATCATCACAAGCTTATGTAGCTTTAATAAATGTAATAGAAAAAACATATGCGGAAAAAAATATTGTTAAAAATATTTTTAATCATAATCATATATCAAATGAAGATTACAATTTGTTTTTATCTTTTGTTTCTTCACAAAATTCTTACTTAGATATATTTGTAAAAAATTTATCCACAAAACAACTTGAATTTTATAAAAAAGAGATTAGTTCTAATAGTTTTAGTGAAGTTAAGAGTTTTAGAGAATTGATTTATATAAAAATACAAAAAGAGAGTTTTCTTTCTGAAATAAAAGATGCTATTGGGTATGGTGGATTAATACACTCTTATAAAGATTATGTATTAGATCAAAATGATAAATATTTAAATAAAATACAAAAAAATCATACAAAAATGTTAAAGGCGATTAAAAATTATAAAAAACTTGAGAATATCACAAATGATGAAACTGTATTATTAAATCAAATTCAAGAAACCTTTGATTCTTATATGTCAAAAGCTTATGAAAGCATTGATTTACAAACTTCAAATATTGATGATTCAAAAGCCATAAAAGCATTACTTACTTTATCTAAAAATATTTATGGTTCAGATGTTCTGAAGTGGGAAGAAGAATCATCAAAAAGAATAGACTCCTTGGAACAAATTAAAAATAAAATTGTAAATGATATGCTTTTTGATATTGACTCAAATATTTCAAAATTACAAAATCATGTTATTTTATTTGTTTTATTTATTATTGTTCTTTTAATTTTGATTTTTATAGTAATAAGTGTCTTAACTAATAAAATTACAAAATCTATTAATAAATTTCAAGAAAATTTAGATGATTTTTTTGCTTATTCTATGAGAGAAAAAGATTCTATTTCTTTAAATGAAATAGATGGAAATGATGAGTTCGCAATCATGACTAAAAATATGAATGAACAAGTTTTAAAAATAGAAAAAATTATCGAAAAAGATAAAAATGTTGTTTTAGAAATTACAGATGTAATGGAAAAAGTGAATAATGGATTTTTTGAATATTCAATAAAACAAACAGCAGCTACAAAAGAGTTATTTTCTTTGGTTGATATTATAAATAAAATGATTGATAGAACAAAGTTAAAAATTGATAGTTTAAATATTTTGTTAAATAGTTATTCTGTAGGTAATTATCAATTTAAACTTGATGAAATCCAAAAAAAAGGAATGTATGGAGATTTTGGAATTTTATGTTCATCAACTCTTCTTTTAGGACAATCTTCTTCTGAATTAATTGCAATGATTACAAATGCAGGAATTGCGCTTGAAAATAATACAAAAGTTTTAAGTAGTTCTTCAACTGAACTTGCAATTTTATCCACAGAGCAAGCAAGTTCTTTAGAGCAAAGTTCAGCAGCTCTTGAGCAAATCACTTCAAATATAAAAAACAATAATGAAAATATGAATAAAATGATGAGAATTGCTGATGAATTAAACGAAGCTTCAAATATTGGAAGTAAAGCAGCAAAAGAGACTTTTTCATCGATGGATGAAATAAATGAAAAAGTAAAAGCTATTAATGATGCAATTACTATCATAGATCAAATAGCATTTCAAACAAATATATTGTCTTTAAATGCAGCAGTAGAAGCCGCAACTGCAGGTGAAGCAGGGCGTGGATTTGCAGTTGTAGCGCAAGAAGTTAGAAATCTAGCTTCAAGAAGTGCAGATGCTGCAAGAGATATAAAAAAATTAGTAGAAAGTGCAAGTACAAAATCAAATGAAGGGAAATTGGTTGCTGATGATATGATAAAAGGTTATGAAAATTTAAGTAATAAAATTGTTCAAACAAAAGATATTATTGAAAATGTTACACAATTTAGTAAAGAGCAAGAGCAAGGTATCATTCAAATAAATGATACAATTTCTAGACTTGATACAGCAACTCAAAAAAATGCATCAACAGCTTCCAATATTGATGTTTTATCAAATGAAGTATCAAAACTATCATCTAAACTTCTTCAAATTACAACACAATCTAAAATTGATGAAAAATATTATGAAATGGTTGAAAATATAGATTTAATAAAAGAAGTATCAAAATATAAAAATGATCATATTGATTTTAAAAAGAACTCCTATTTAAACTTAAACAGTTTTGAAAACCAAGAAGTAACAAGTGATAAATCTTGTGATATGGGTAAATGGATATCTTTTTGTGAAAAAGAAAATAGAAGTTTTACTAAAATAGTACAATGGAATAATTTAAAAATAAATCATGAAAAAGTTCATAAAAATGTGCAAAAATATTTACTAGAAAATTCACTAAAAAAAGAAAATAGTGTATTAAGACAAATAGCTGCACAAATTGAAGAGTCAACTACTATGGTTTTTGAGAGTTTAAATGAAATATTATATGAAGATTCAAAAACAAAGAGTTAAAGGTTTACACCTTTTCTCTTGTTTTTCTTATTGAACATATTGATGAAGTTTAGAACATTTACCTAAAAAAGTATCCATTCCACACATATCATTAAATATATCATCAAATGAGTGCGAATGAGCATCATAAACATATACAAAAATCTCATCACCTTTTTGTACAAAGTTTTTCTTACCAAAATCAGCATAAGCAGTAGCCCCTGCTGCTATTAAAATACCCTTTGCATCTTTTGCTGCAATTTTTAGAAATTGTGTTAATTCTTCTAATGGACCACAATCTTCTTGAGTATTTAATTTTTCAATCATCCAATCTTTTAGTTGTTCAAAGAAATAACTATATGATTTAACAGCACTTGTTGTTCCGTAATCATGAACTATACCATTTCTTTTGATAAACGAAGCAATATGATATCTACTTAAAACACCTTTTTGAGTAAAATTATCAATTTCTATAATCTCTTGAGAAATTCCTTTTGTATTAGCTCCCCAATTCTTTTTGGTACTTAATTTATTTCCATCTTGAATTCTTATTGAAAAATCATTAAATGCAGAAAAATATTTAGGAATAATATCAACAATTTTTTCATTTTCATATACAAAATCACAAATTAAAGCTACCTCTGCTTCAACTTGTAGATTATCTTTTTCTCTTCCATGTGTTTCAATAATATCTTCACAAATTGGATAAGTTCCTAAAAAACTATTATGATTTTTTATATAAAATGGAAACATTCCCTTTGGTGCATTTTTTTCTTCAGTTTTAATAACAGAAAATTCGTCAGCTTCTCCAGCTTCACCTAAGTGATTTGCAAAGTTTCCTGCTACTGCAAAGCCTAAATAATCTTTTAAATCCTCTAATAACATCTTTTTTCCTGTAGTTTTGTATTATGGTGGAAAGAATAGCAGATATTCTATCTTCTTAAAGTCAAAAATAGAATGTAGTTTAATCGTATAAGAATTATTTTAGTTAAGTGTGAATAAACATTTAATTAAAATAATTCTTAAATATAATATATAAAAGGCAAAAGCCTTTTATATATTTATAAAATTAAATAGTTCTCCATTTAGCTGGACCAGTTGTATGAATTGAAACACCTTCTGTATCAACTGCTACAGTAACAGGCATATCTTCAACGTCAAACTCATAAATAGCTTCCATTCCCATCTCTTCAAATGCTAGAACTTTTGCATCTTTAATTGATTGAGAAATTAAATATGCAGCTCCACCAGTTGCAATTAAGTACATAGATTTGTACTCTTTAATTAAATCAATAGTTGGTTGTTTTCGCTCAGCCTTACCAATCATTCCCATGATTCCAATTTCCATCATGTCTTTAGTGAATTTATCCATTCTAGTAGATGTAGTTGGTCCAGCAGGTCCTACTTTTTCATCTCTAACTGGATCAACAGGTCCCACGTAATAAATGAATCTGTCTTTTAAATCAACACCATTTGGAAGTGGTTTACCAGCATTTTTGTACTCAACAATTTTTTTGTGAGCAGCATCTCTAGCAGTTAAAATTTTTCCAGTTAATAATAATGTATCACCTGATTTAAATTGAGATAAGTTTTCTTTTGTTAAATCTGCAATATTTACTTTTTTGATACTATCTAATGGTAATTTTACATCTGGCCATAAATCTAAATTTGGTTTTTTAAATTTAGCTACACCTTCACCTGGTTTTAATTTGAAGTGAATATGTCTAGTTGCAGCACAGTTAGGAATCATTGCAACAGGTAATGAAGCAGCGTGACATGGATAATCTAAGATTTTAACATCAACAACAGTTGTTAATCCTCCTAAACCTTGAGCACCAATTCCAATTTTATTAATATCTGTATAAAGTCTTAATCTTAATTCTTCTAAAGCATTTTGAGGACCTCTTGCTTGTAATTCATGAATATCAACATGACCCATTAAAGACTCTTTAGCTAAAAGCATTGCTTTTTCTGGATTTCCACCAATCCCAATACCTAAAATTCCAGGAGGACACCATCCTGCTCCCATTTCTCTAACATTTGCCATAACCCAGTCGTAAACTGAATCACTTGGATTTAATACTGCAAATTTAGATTTGTTTTCACTTCCTCCACCTTTTGCAGCAACTGTAATATCTAACTCATCAGAATTATCAACAGTTACATGAATAACAGCTGGAGTATTATCTTTTGTATTTGTTCTTTTTCCTGCAGGATCAGAAACAACAGAGTATCTTAATGTGTTATCAGGATCTGTATAACCTTTTGCAACACCTTCATTTAATACATCTACTAATTCTTTTGTTAATTCTAAGTTAGCCTTTAATCCAACTCTAACAAAAATATTTACAGACCCAGTATCTTGACATAAAGGTCTATGTCCTAAAGCACACATTTTAGAGTTAATTAAAATTTGTCCTAATGCATTTTTTGCAGCTTCTGATTTTTCATTCTCATAAGCTTCAACCATCGCTGTTACGAAATCTTCTGGGTGAAAATATGAAATATACTGACATGCATCAGCAATACTATCTATTATATCTTGTTGTTTTATTACGCTCATTTGTTTCCTTTTTGCTTAGAAATTTTAATATTATACCAATGCTAGTATGAAATGAATCTTTTATTTATATTTTAATATTTATTTTTTTTAAAGTGTTTAGTTTTTACCTTCTTATTGAGGTTTGTTTGTAAAAAATTGAAAATTTAATAGTTTATTTATGAACGTTTTAGGATAAAGAAAAAGAAGGATTAAAAGATTAACTTAAGGCAAAAGCCTTAAGTTAAGGAAAATTATGCGAAGAATCTTTCTTCAACGATATCTTGTAATTTAGTTCCAGAGAATTTTGCTCTTTGTACTAATTCCCAGAAATATCTATATGTTGCTCTATCGTGTAATTCACCATCATATTGAATTGGTCCCCACTCAGCATTTTGAGCAGCAATTAAAATATTTTGAGCATCTTCAAGTTCTGTAAAGTCAGGTTTCATTGCATCAACAATAGCTTGTACTTGAGTTGGATAAATTGACCACATTCTTAAGAATCCGAACTCATTTCTTGCTTTTTCTGCATCTTTATAAGTTTGGTATGGGTTTTTTAAATCAAGTGTAACATTGTGGCAAGGAATAATATGATTAGAAAGTGCAGCTTGAACAACTTTAGCTTTAGCAGCAGCAATTAATCTATGATCAAATTGACCTGGACTTCTCATACAAGAAGCAGGAATTGCACCTTGGTATCCAGAAACGAAGTCCATTAATCCAAAGTCTAAAACTTGTACCCAAGGTAATGTTGCAGTTTTTTCAACATCTCTTAATGCACCGTGAGTTTCAATTAAAACGTGAATAGGAATCTCTCTTTTAATACCAGCTTTTTTAGCTACTTCTTGAATATATTCAACTTGAGTTTTAGCATCTTCATAAGAAGTTGATTTAGGAATAGTAATGTATGCTAATTTTTCTCCAGCACCTGGTACTAAAATATCAATATCTTGTCTCCAATCTGGATGGTCAAAATCATGAATTCTTGTTCCTGCCATTGAATATGGATTAGCATCAGAATTAACAACTCTAACGATCATCTCAGCGTGTGCTACTTCTTTACCAGTTTCAGCTCCATCTTCGCAATCACAAGTAATATCAAAAACAGGTCCTAATTTTTTTTGCATCTCAAAACCTTTTAAGATTAGCTTTTCGCTACCTGCAAAGTGTTCACAAGATGGAATGATTGGTAAGTTATCTCCAGAACCGAATAGTGCTTCTTTTGGGTGTGTCATAATATTATCCTTTTTTTTAATTTAAATTTATTTTTTAGTTTTGTTTTTTGGGATTACAACTGTGTAATCTAAATCTAATACTACATTTGCTAAATATTTACCTTCAGCATCTTTTGGATTTTCAATCTCTTTAGAAACTTGGTTTTTAATAGCAACTGTTCTTAATCTTAATAATCCAATATCTTCTCTATTTACTTCAATTGTCTCAACAACTTCAGTATAAGCATAAACCGTATCACCTGCATATGTAGGATTTGCATGAGCTCCACTATTAATAGAGTAAACCCATTGTGCATTTTGTAAACCATTAAATGAAATAGCTCTTGCCATTGATATAATGATTCCACCATACATAAGTCTTTGCCCCATCGGAGTACTTTTCATCATATGGTCATTGAAATGAACTTTTGCATTGTTTTGATATAACTTTGTTGCTAATGTATGATCACTATTATCAATAG
Organism: Arcobacter sp. s6; assembly: GCF_040884245.1. NCBI lineage: Bacteria > Pseudomonadati > Campylobacterota > Epsilonproteobacteria > Campylobacterales > Arcobacteraceae > Arcobacter > Arcobacter sp. s6. The sequence goes on from NZ_JBEVTN010000007.1 coordinate 127,630, forward strand.
TAATACCTTCTGGATGATTTAATCTCTCACCCGCCACATAATCTTCAAAGAAATATTTTCCACCACTTGCATCAGTATCTACAGTTTTAATAGTTGGAATATTAATTACATCTGCAATAGGTGTAGTTTTTGCAAAAGTAGGAACTTCATTTATACCTGTTGTAGTTTCCTTATCTTTTTTATGAACCATTACCCATCTTTTGAAGTCAAGTACAACAGCTCCATTTTGATTTACACCAATAGAATGAACATAAACAACTCCACTTTTACCATTTGAATTCTCTTTTAATCCAATAACAGTTGATGTCATAGAAACAGTGTCACCAACAAAAACTGAATTAGGAAAAGACATTTCTGCATAACCTAGGTTTGCAATAGCATTTAAAGAAATATCTTGAACTGATTTTCCAAATGTTAAGTGAAACATCAACATATCATCAATTGGTTTTTTATCATAACCCATTTGTTTTGCCACTGTATCAGAAGAGTGCAGTGCAAATCTAGAACCAGTGAAAGCGATGTATAAAGATACATCACCATCACTTATTGTTCTAGGAAGTGGGTGAACAATTTTTTGACCAATAGAAAAATCTTCAAAGAAATTTCCGAAATTAATCTTAGTACTTATTTTAGACAAATTTACTCCTTATTTATTAAATAGGTTTTGACCTAATGATTTATATGTTTCATATAGTGTAATCATTTTTTTAGCCCATTTAATTTTTGAAGAATCTACTAACTTATCATTATGTAAGATTACTTCTTTACCATCTTTAGTTGCTTCTTCATATTTAGAAATCATTAATTCATAATCTTCAACTTCAGCTTGTTTTGGAGTAAAGATATCATTAATATATTCAATTTGAACAGGGTGAATAAGTGATTTTCCATCATATCCTAAGTTGAATGCATCTTTAGTTGAATCTTCACAAGCAAATTCATCATGAACATCAAAATGTGGTCCATCAATCACAGTTTTTCCATAAGCTTTTGAAGCTAAGGCAATTTGTGATAAATAATTTAGCATTGCTTTTGAACCTTTTTTGATATCAATTTGAAGTCTATTTGCAAGTTTATTAGAACCAACAACAATAACTTCTACTTTAGGACTTGCTGCACAAATTTCTTGAATATTTAAAACTGCTAATGGAGTTTCAACCATAATCATTAAAGATAATTCTGGATTTACTTCTTCTAATAATCTAACAGCTTCTAATACATCTTCTTTAGTTTGAATTTTAGAGAATAATAAAGCATCTAGTTCGATTGTTTTAGCAAGTTCTAAATCTTTTGCTAAATCTTCACTTCCAAGATTATTAATTCTTAGAACTCTTTCAGATTCACCAAATTTAGCTCCATCTTCTTTATAAACTTGAGCAACAGTTTCTCTACCATGTGCTCTTTGTTCTTGTAAAATTGCTTCAAGATCAAAAATTACAGTATCAGCTAATACAGATTTTGCTTTTTGAACATTATGTTTGTTATAAGCAGGCACAAATAACATAGATCTTCTAGCTTTATATTCAACAATTTTTGTTCCTGTTTCAATTGCATGATATTGTTCATGTAATTGTTTAACAAGTTGTTTTCTTAAAACTTTTCCATTTTTAGTTCTTGGATAATCAAGCATCGCAAAAATCTCTTTTGGAGCTTTATATTTTGCAAGATTAGCTTGAGCAAATGCTAAAACTTCAGCTTGTTTTTCTTCACTTAATTCTTCATGTCCAATAACAGCAATTGCAACTATTGTTTTATCTTTACCAATATCTAAACCAAAAGCAACACAATCTGCAACCGCATCATGAGTTTTTACAACTCTTTCGATTTCATGTGGAGATACTCTAAATCCAAAAGTATTAATAATGTCATCTTTTCTTCCGATAAACCAAATGTATCCATCTTCATCTTTTTTAGCATAGTCACCTGTAAAGAAATATCCATCATGTCTTGATTTTGCTGTTTCTTCTTCTAATTGCCAATACTCTAAGAATAATCCTGGATCATCTTCACCAATACAAATCATTCCTTCTTCACCATCAACTACTTCTTCAAGTGTATCTGGGTCTAAAAGTTTTACAGTATGTCCTGGTTGTACAAATCCAGCAGATCCTGGTCTAATTGGATTGTTTTTAGAGTGAGAAATATAATAAGAACATTCACTCATTCCAATTGCTTCATAAATATCTTGTTTAAATTTTTCTCTCCAAAGTCCTAACATTTCATCAGATAAATGCTCACCTGCACTCATACAATATCTTAAGCTTGGGCAATCTTCTAAAGTAAAATCAGTTTTTTGAATAATTTGTCTATAAATAGTTGGAACTCCAATAAATATAGTACAACTATGCTTTTTAATTAAATTAATCCAAGTTGATGCATCATTTGAACCCTCATAAGCAATAACAGTATGACCATTATATAATGGGTCCATTAATGCAGACCCTAATACATAAGTCCAGTTAAATTTACCAGAGTGCATGATTCTGTCATTTTCTTTAAAATCAAACCAAAATTTAGTAGCAGGAGTTCTTCCAACTAATGATCTATGAGAGTGTAAAACACCTTTAGGATAACCTGTAGTTCCAGATGTATATACTAAATATGCAGGTTCCCCTGATTTAGAATTATAGTGATTTGGTGTTGAATCAGTAGAAGCAAAAATTTCATTTAACGAATAAATATTAATATTTTTTGGCTTTTTAATATTATCAACACTATCAATTCCAGCGATAACAATTGTTTTTAAGTTATCTAAATTTTCTAAATATGGAACTAGGTTTTCATACATAGAAGCTGATAATACAATAGCTCTTGCTTGTGAATCTTCAGCTAGATATTTAACTTCTGATCCACTTAAAAGTGTAGAAGTTGGAACTGCTATGATTCCAGCTTTCATTGTTCCAAAGAATGAAATAGGGTAAGCAAGTGAGTTTTTTAAACAAACAAGAACCCTATCTCTAGCTTCAAGACCAATTCCAGTAAAGAAATTACAAACTTGGTCAGATCTTTTTGCTAAATCTTTATAAGTTATTTCATCTGTACCTAATTTATCATCTTCAATTATCATTGCTACACTGTTTTCTTTAGGTGTTCCTACATGTGCAGAAGTACAAGCAACTCCAATGTTTAAAAATTCAGGTATTTCAATTTTTACGTTTGAACTCATAATATAATCTCCCTACTAAATTTGACCGTATGGCCAGTTTTCTTTAAATGTATGTATTGGCATTCTGTTTAATACAGATAATGCAAATATTTCATCCTCTTTTGCTAAAGATCTTAATGCATAAGCTCTTAAAATGTTTTGTAAAGATTTACCAAACATTGGTGGATCTAACATTTCACCTTCATATCTAATAGCTCCACTTAATAGTGCATCAGCATTGATAGCTTCTTTTAATATTCTTACATCTTTTTCAATCTCTTTTGGAGATGGAGTAAATGCAACTTTACAAACATTGATATGATTTGGAGTAATAACTTGTTTACCTGTTAATCCCATTGCATTTTCTCTAATAGCATGAGCATAAACGTGTCTACTAGCATCATCACCATGTAAATCTAACCATCTTCTAATATCTTTTTTCTCAACACAATTATCAGGTAATGAATGTGGTGTTAACATAACTTCAACTCCACCAATAACCCCTTTACCTTTAATTCTAGCTTCCATAGTAAGCATATTAAAGAAAGTTTCAAGCTCATTAATCCATCCTTGAGGAGTGATTTTATAAGCCATTGCTTTTGAGAAATCGTGAATACCAAATACAACGTGTTTTACAGTTGAATGATCCATTAACCTATCAGCAATTTGAAGAGATTTTGGATGCTCAATAATTGGTTGAATTGTTAAATGTGAACCTATTGAAATTAACCAAGAAGATAAATCTCTGATTTCAGCAGATCCATAAACTTCTCCTGCTTTTGCTAAAACAATAACATCAATATATTGGTGAATTTGTTTTAACATTTTTAAATCTTCTTCATATTCGTCTGTTCTAAATGGATTTATTCTTACAGCGATTTGGAAATTTCTTTCTGGAAACTTTGGTAACTCTTGAATTAAAAGTTCTCTTGACATTGCTTTTTGTCTACAACCATCTTCTAAATCAAATAAAACTGTATGTGCTTTTGTTTTATATGCGTGTTTTTGTAGTCTAAGTTTTGCTTGTTCCATACTCTCATATGTTCCATCTAATGGATTAAATTTTATTGGTGGGTAATAAATTTGAATACCAGGCCAATATCCACCAAGAACTGGTGTTAAATCATCATTTGCTGTTAATTTAGATAAATCTATTGCAGAAGTCATTTTATCTACCTTTCGTTGTTTGATTTTAAGTACTATTTTGTTTCATGTAATAAACGTATTATTATACATGAAAACCAACAGGAAAGTTATACAGCATTTAAAATGAATTGTTTTAATGTGTTTTGAAATAGCAAATAAATTTAAGTTTAAAATAATAAAACTTTAATTAAGCCCATGAATAAGGGAAAGAAAACTTAAACAAGATGTTAAAATGGCTTAAAATGTAGTAAAAATATAGTAAAAAACAAGTGAAAAAGAAGCAAAAAAAAAAGAGAAACTACAAAAAAATAAAAATATTTTCGTAATTTCTCTTATTTCTTATAAATCTTGTAAAAAATTCAGTTTTTTAAAATAATCAATTAAAAATGGTTTTGATACCTTTTCAAAACTATTAATATCTTGATATAAATTTATATAAAATTCAAAATCAATATTTTTAGCTTTTAAAGCATTAATTGAAAGTAGAGTATCATTGATACACCCAAGTTTTGAAGGTGTTATTAAAATTGCATTTGCTTCAAATATTTTTATTAAATCTATAATAAACAAATCTTTTTCAATTGGAACCATTAATCCACCAGCTCCTTCAATTATAAGTAAATCACAAAATTGTTCTAAATATTTTTTTTTCTCTATTAGAAACTCTAAATCTATAATTGTGTTTTCTTTTGCAACATAAGGAGCTGCTGGAAGTTTGAATTGATAAGGAACAACATCATTAATTGTTACATTAAAAGAAGGATTTAGAGTCTTTACTAAATTTAACATTTTAGTTCCATCAAGGGGAAAATCCACAACACCTGTTTCAAAGGGTTTGAAATAACCAACTTTGAAACCTTTCTTTGCGTAATGTTCTAGGAGTTTTTCGCATGCATAAGTTTTACCTACATCTGTATTTGTTGCACTTACAAATAGAATTTTTTTCATATTTTCTCTTTATATTATATTGTGTGAAGTATAACAAAATAAAAAATAGTGTAACTTGAATTTACACTATTTCATCTTCAAAGAAATTCATTAATTCGTTTTTATCAATTTTATTTTTTGTATTTTTATAAAGATTTTCTTCTAGTTTGTTAAGAACATCTGTTATTATTTCACTTTTTTTACTATATGGTAAAAGTAATTCAAATAACTCTTTGTCATTTTTTGCTTTTTTTATTGCTTTGACAATATCTTTTTCAACTTCCTTTTTTTCTTTTTTCTTTTTAAAAAGCAAAATTGATGTCAAAATAACCACTAAAAGAGCTAGAGCTAAAACTATATAGTTTAAATTTTTATTCTCTTTTGTGTCTTTTATATCTTGATCTTGACTTTTTTGTGAAACTTTTGGAGTCTCATTTGCTGTTTCAATTTTCACAGCAGACTTATTGGGATTGTTATTTATTACTTTGATATTAATTGGTTCTGAATAAATTGTTTTAACTTCATTTGTATTTTTATTAAAGTAAGTTAATTCAATTTTTGGAATCGTATAATCATTTTGTGCTACAAAAGCTATTTTTTGGGTGAAGTTTCCCCCATATTCATCTGTTTGAAAAGTTGATTCAATTTTTGGTTCATCTGCATAGCTTATAACATTTTCAATTGTTATATTATATTTTTGAATATCATCAATATTTCCTTTTCCTGTGATGCTAATACTTAGATTAACCGGCTGATTTGCATCAACTTCAGTTTTATCAACACTTGTGGTTATTGAGTAGTCTCCAAAAAGTTCTAAATTATTTGGTAATGGTTTAACAGAAATATGTAAAACATTTGAATAAACTTTTTGCCAACTTAATCTATTTGTCATAGAATTAAAAAATGAGTCTTTAAAAAATGAATTTTTGAAAAAAGGGTCATCTAATATATCATTAGAGATTCTTTCATTTACAACTTTTCCTATATCAGCTTCCAATGAAGAGAGGTCGTACTCTCCTGATTTTTGGGGGAATAAAAGATATTTTTGTTTAAAAACAATATAATCTTTTTCGCTAGTTTTTTCAACATCATCAACTTTTTTTATCCAAAAATTGTTAAGTATAGGCTCAGAAAGCTGAAGTTTATCTATTTTTGAATCAAGTTTATATTTAAATATAACACTTAGATTTATTGATTCTCCAATTTTTACTTCTTCTTTATCAGCTCTTAATTCAAGTACAAAATCTTCACCTTCTTTACTAGCACTTGGTTTTATAACAGATATTTTTTGCTCTTGGGTTTTATAAGTTTTTCCATCAACAATTATTTCAAAAGAAGGAATTATTACATCCTTTGTTGGGCTAAAACTGTAAGTTTTTGATATTTTTTTAGAATAATTTCCATTAATAATTGTTGTTGAAGAAGATGAAGAACTTCCTAATATATTATAAGAATCAATACTATTAATTGTTGGAAAATTAATATCATCCCCATCTGATGTTATTGTAAAACTTGCCATTTCTCCTGCATATATGGCAGGTGTATTTAGTGTTAATTTAACATTTGCAAATAATCCACTTATAAAAAAAATACAAATTATTAATATTTTACCAAGGTTGTTTTTCATTGTTGTCTCCTTTTGTTAATGGAAGTAAAAGTGTATTTATTTCTCTATCATTTAGAAGTTTTTGCCATTTTCTTTCTTCCATATTACTAATTGCCTGTTCTTTTTGTTCTGACATTTCTTGATTTTGAGCTTCAGTTTGTTTTTTTTCTTCTTTTTGCTCATTTTTATTTTCTGCTTCAGAATTTTTTTGATTTTCTGGTTTTACAGAATCTTTATTGTTTTGTTGTTCATTTTCTTGCTTATTTTCTTTATTGTTCTCATTTTCTTTATTGTTTTGCTCATCTTTTGAGTTTTGTTGATTTTCTTGTTTTTCTTGTTTTTGATTTTCCTCTTTATTATCTTGCTTATTCTGATTTTGGCTTTGAGAATTTTCTTTTTTGTTATCCTCTTTTTGTTTATTTTCATCATTTTTATTGTCTTGATTTTTTTTATCTTGCTTTTGTTCTTCTTTTTTCTTTTTTAAAAGTTCTAAATTGTATTTAGCATTTTCATCATCTTTTATTTTTAAAGCATTTTCATAATTTTCAATTGCTTTATCTATATCTTTTAAATTAGCATAGGAATTTCCCATATTATAAAGTTTGTCAAATTCTAAGTCTTTATTTGAAATAGATGAATAAGCTTTTAAGGCATCTTCATATTTTTTTGCTTTATATAAAGAGTTTGCTTCATTAAATTTTGCTTCATCACTATTTACATTTGAGTATGAATCTGCTGCTTTTTCATAATCTTTACCTTCATAAGCTTTTTTTGCATCATCTAAATGTTTGAAATCAAATACAGAAGCCCATGAAAAACACATAACAATAAAAGATAAAATTATAAATATTCTCATGATACTCTCCTTGGAAGTGAGAAAATTCCCATAAAAAATAGGATTATTGCTAAAATTAATGGATAAATAAACAACTCTTTTTCATCTTTTATTACATCTTCTTTTTCTTCTTCTTGAGCCTTGTAATTATTGTTTATAATTTCACTTAATTGTTTTATATCATCTTGATTTAAAGATTGTTGTAAATATGCTCCATTTGTATCTAATGCTAACTTCTTAATATTTTCATTTAGTTTTACTAAAACTGCATTGTTGTTCTCATCTTTGATAATTCCACCTTTTAAAGTTCCTATATTGTAAACATAAATAGTAATATTGTGTGTTTTTGCAAAAGCTATTTCATTTTCAAAGTTATCTTCATTCCCCCCATCTGTAAAGATTAAAAGAATCTTGTTTTTCTCATCTTTTAATAAATCATCTGTAACTTCTAAAACTGATTTAATATTTGTACCTTTTAAATTTAGATAATCAAATCTTAGATTTTTTACTAAAAACTTTAATGAATTAAAATCCTCAGTCAAAGGAGAAATCAAAAAAGTTTGAGAACTAAAGCCTACAAGTGCTACTCTAATATTTTTTAATTCATCTAAAAAAGAAAAGAGTCTATTCTTTTCAAACTCAAATCTATTTGGATAAATATCATCTGCCATCATTGATTTTGAAATATCCACAGCCACTAGCACATCTACAAAACTTGATTTTATTCTTATCTCACCATTTTGCATTATAGGTCTTGCAAGTGCAAAAATTAAACAAACAAAAGAGAAAATTAAAATTACAGCTCTGGTTGTTTTTGAGAATTTATTATTTTTAAATTCTATTCTTTTAAATACTTCAGCTGAAAATTGTCCTAATACAAACTCTTTTCTTTTACTTACTAGATAAATTAAAGGAATTATCAAAAGAAGTAGATATAAAAACTCTATATTTTTAAAATAAAACATCCTTACTCCTTATTTGACATATAAAAATATGCCATGAAAAATAGTAATGCTAAAGCTAAGAAATATTGATAGAAGTATGTTTTTTTAACATATTTCTCAGCTTTTATTTCACTTTTTTCTAATTTATTAATTGTTGAATATATATCTTTTAGACCTTGAATCGTATCAGCATAAAAATATTTTGCATCAGTTTGTTTAGCTATTTCTTGTAATACTGCTGGATTAAAATCTCCAGGAGTTCCAACACCAATTGTATAGACTTTTATTCCATATTTTTTAGCTGTAGAAATTGCCACATCTAAAGGAATAGTATTTGTATTATCAATTCCGTCTGTTAGTAAAATTGCAATTTTATTTTTTGATTTACTTGTTTTAAATAGATTTGAACTTAAAAACAAAGCTTCATTTAAAGCAGTTCTTTGTCGTCCTGCAATTCCTACTTCAATCTTACTCAATAATCTTTTTATACTATTTTTATCATAGGTTAAAGGAATTGCCACATAAGCAAAATCAGCAAATATACTTAAACCCAAACGATCATGTTCTCTTTTATCAACAAAATCTGTTACTATATTTTTAACAATAGCAAATTTATTAGCTTCAATCATTGAACCACTTGCATCTAAAATAAGAGATATTTCATAACCTTCATCATTTTTGATATTTACATCATCTTTTTTTATTGGAGAACTCAATGCTATAACTAAAAATAAAACACTTAGAAATTTCAAACTATTTATCAAAAGCATTGAACTTTTTGAAGCTTTTTCTAGTAATGAAATATTAGGAAAATAAAAAGAGATACCTTTTGTTTTACAAAATTTTAAACATACAAAAAAAAGTATTAATATTAAAAAAGCATAAGGGTATTCAAAGCTAAAGTTTAAAAAATTCATTTAATCTCCTTTATCATACTTTTTATCCTATCTTCTAACTCTTTTGAGATTTTTTCTATCTCTTTTTTATATTTATACATTTCTAATTCTTTTTGTAATTCTTCAAAAGATTCTTTATTTTTTTCATCTATAAAGTATTGGAAATTTTCACAAAAAGTATAAACTGTATCTTTTGTGTCATTAAAATTTATCTCTTTTAAGTTTTTCATTGCAATTTGTTTTAAGGTTAGTTTTTTTCTCTTTTTTCTTCTATTTTTAAAAAAATAGATTGTTATAGCTATGAAAAATAGAATAGTTACAATTATGCTTATTAAAATCCAAAGGGAATAATCAGGAACTTCGATAATTCCTTTTATATCTTTTAATTCTTCCACATTTATCCTTTTATGATTTGTGATAATCTTAGGAAAATATTATCATCTGTATATATTTTCCCATGGGTGATTTTATGCTTTAGAAAATGTTCTTCAAGTATTTCATCTTGTAAATCTAAAAGCTCTTTATATTTCTTTGCAACATTTTTAGTAATATTAAATTCACTACTTTTGAGATTTGTAGCATTTACAAGTTCATATTCACCATTTAAAAATGGATACTCTTCTAATCTATCTCTTACAATCAAAGCATAAACATCATTTGTATAAGCAATTTCACTTAAATCAACATTTCCATAAAAATCACCAACTACAAAAATAACTGAGCGTTGTTTCATCGTAGTATTAATATAATCACAAAAACTTTTATAATTTACCTCTTTTTTTATACACTTAATTTCTAGTGCATCCTGAATAAGCTTGTACATAATTGTCTCATCATACGTTGGTTCGTAAAATATTTCACTTTTATTACTAAAAAGAATAGGAAAAAGTAAATCATGATTGTAAATAGATGAAAAACCAAGTAGGGCAATAATTTCAGTTGCAATATCTTGTTTCATATTAACAGAACCAAATTCTAAACTTCCATTTATCAAAAAAGCTACTATTATATTTAACTGTCTACTTTCATCAAATACATTTACCTTTAAAGAGTTACTTTTCGCTGTTGCTTTCCAATTGATATTTTTTATATTATCTCCATAGCTATACTCTTTAATCTCTTTAAAATCTAAACCATCCCCTTTTAGAGAAGTTAATTGATTTCCAAGATTTGTATTAAAAATATTTGTTTTAGCTTTTATTATTATCTCTTTTGCTTTATCATACATTGTATTTCTCCTTTTACTTAAGGAGTTTTTATTTTCTGAATAATTTTATCAATAATATAATCAGTAGTAATTCCGTTTGCTCTTGCTTTAAAATTAAGAATTAATCTATGTCTTAATACACCTTTTAAAACATAAGAGATATCTAATGGAGTTACATAATCTTTTCCTCTAATTAATGCTGTTGCAACACTTGCTTTATATAAATCAATAGAAGCTCTTGGACTTGCTCCAAATTCAATATATTCAGCAATTTCATGTAAATCATAATCTTTTGGATCTCTTGTTGCAAAAATTAGTTTTGTCATATAATTTTTTACTGCATTATCAACATGAATTTGTTTTAATGACTCTTTCATATTTATAATATCATCAATACTAGTAACTGCTTGAATTTTTTCAAATCCCTTTATTGCAACTCTATTTACGATTTCTATCTCTTCATCAAATGTGTTGTATCCAACTAAAACTTTCATCATAAATCTATCAAGTTGAGCTTCTGGAAGTCTATAAGCTCCTTCTTGTTCTACTGGATTTTCAGTTGCCATTACTAAAAAAGGACTTGGAGATTTGAAAGTTGTATCAGAAATAGTGATTTGTCTTTCTTGCATAACTTCTAAAAGTGCTGCTTGAACTTTTGCAGGTGCTCTATTTATCTCATCAGCAAGTAGTAAGTTTGTAAAAGCTGGTCCTTTTTTTATAGAAAATTCACCACTTTTTGGATTATAAATCTCAGTTCCAGTAATATCACTTGGAAGTAAATCAGGCGTAAATTGAATTCTTTTAAAATCAATTCCTAAAGCTTGTGCAAGAGCATTAATTGCAGTTGTTTTAGCAAGTCCTGGAACTCCTTCTACTAAAATATGTCCATTTGCAATAAGCCCTATAAGTAAGGAGTCAATTAACTCATCTTGACCAACAATAACTTTTTTCATTTCGTTTTTGATATTTTGTATTAGCATATGTATTTAATACCTTTTATTTGAATTTAATTTTATATATGAAAGTATAATTTCAATGAGTAAATAAAGTATTAATGGTAAAATAATCTTCTATTAACAAATGTAATAGTATAAATTTTAAGAGTTTTTTATTTTAATTATTGCAATTTTATTATAATATAAGAGCATAAATAATTAATTATGATAAAGGTTTAGTGTGAGTAATGAAATAGAGATAGAATTAAATGATGAATTAGATTTGGAAGAGCCAAAAAAATATAAAGTTTTTTTATTGAATGATGATTTCTCGACAATGGATTTTGTAATAGATGTATTAGTAAAAGTATTTAGAAAATCAGTTGATGAAGCATCTGTAATAATGCTAAATATACATAATAATGGAAAAGAGATATGTGGAACTTATAGTTATGAGATTGCAGGAACTAAAGTTGCACAAGTTAAAGCAATGGCAAGAGAAAAAGGCTTTCCTTTAAAAGCAACAATGGAAGAAGAATAAAAATGATTAGTAAAGAATTAAGAAACATTTTTGCACAAGCTGTTGGTTATGCAAAAAGTAGTAAACATGAGTATTTGACGATTGAACATGTTTTTTTAATGTTAATACATGACCAAACAATAGAAAATCTGTTTATAGATTTAGGTGTAGATACAAATATACTTTTTGATGAGTTAAAAATTTATATAGATGAAAATACACCAAAATTTCCAAAAGATCAAAATATTGATGAGGAACCAATAGAAACAGTTTCTTTAGCATCTACAATTGAATATATGGTAGCCCACTCTCAAACTAGTGGAAAACAAAATGCAAATGTAGAAGATATGTTTGTAGCAATATTAAAAGAAGAAAAATCTTATGCTACTTATTTATTAAAGAAATTAGGAATTCAAAGAGTTGATATTTTAGAAGAGATTTCTCATAAAGAAATTGATGATGAAGAAAATCAACAAAATGATGCTGATAATGAAAATAAAGTATTAGATAAAAATTCTGTAGAACTAGTAGCACTCGCAAAAAAAGGCGAAATGGATCCAGTAATAGGAAGATCAAAAGAAATTTCAAGAGTAATTGAGATTTTAAGTAGAAGAAAAAAGAATAACCCTATATTAGTTGGTGAGCCAGGAGTTGGTAAAACTGCGATTGCAGAAGGTTTAGCTTTAGAAATAGCTCAAGAAAAAGTGCCTGAATTTTTATTAAAAGCAAAAGTATTTTCACTTGATATGGGTTCTATGATTGCAGGAACTAAATATAGAGGTGATTTTGAAAAAAAATTAAAAACACTTTTAAAAGAAGTAGTAAAAGTACCAAATTCAATTTTATTTATAGATGAAATTCATACAATTGTAGGAGCTGGAAGTGTAGGGGGATCTGCAATGGATGCTTCAAATATCTTAAAACCAATGCTTGCAAATGGAAAATTGAGATGTATAGGTGCTACTACATTTGCCGAATTCAGAAATGATTTCTCAAAAGATAAAGCACTTAGTAGAAGATTTGCAAAAGTTGATGTGGAAGAACCAACAATAGAAGACAGTATTATTATATTAGATGGTTTAAAATCAAAATATGAAGAATATCATGGTGTAAAATACTCAAAAGGTGCAATACAAAGTGCAGTTGAATTAAGTAAAAAATATATTACAGATAGATTTTTACCAGATTGTGCAATTGATGTAATAGATGAGGTAGGAGCTACTAAAAAAATATTACTAGCAACCCAACTTAAAACAAAATCAACAAATAATATTACAATAACACAAAAAGATGTAGAATCTACAATCGCAAAAATGGCACATATTCCTGAAAGAAGTGCAACAAAATCTGACTTAACTCTTTTAAAATCATTAGAAAAAAATATGCAAAAAAGAGTATTTGGGCAAGATAGTGCAATAAGTACAATTGTACAATCAATAAAAAGAAATAAAGCAGGACTTGGACTTGATAAAAAACCAATTGGAAGTTTCTTATTCACGGGACCTACGGGGGTTGGTAAAACAGAAGTAGCCAAAGAACTTTCATCACAACTTGGAATTCATTTCGAAAGATTCGATATGAGTGAATATATGGAAGCTCATACGATTTCAAGACTTATTGGAGCACCTGCTGGTTATGTTGGATTTGAGCAAGGTGGACTTTTAACAGAAGCAATTAGAAAACATCCACATACAGTATTGTTACTAGATGAGATTGAAAAAGCTCATCCTGATTTAATGTCAATATTATTGCAAGTAATGGATAATGCAGAACTTACAGATAATAGTGGTAATAAAGCTAATTTTCAAAATGTAGTTTTAATAATGACATCAAATTTAGGAGCAACTGAAGCAAATGTTATGGGATTTGCAAAAAATGATAAATTAAATGAGAATAAAGCAATAAATAAATTCTTTGCACCTGAATTTAGAAATAGACTTGATGCTGTAGTTCCTTTTGATTCATTAACAACAGATGTGGTTTCTAAAGTAGCTGGTAAATTTATTGAAGATTTAGAAAGACAATTAACAGATAAAAAAATAAAAATTGAAATAAGTGCTAAAGCAAAAAATGAACTTGCAGTTTTAGGTTATGATAAAGCAATGGGAGCAAGACCACTTAATAGAGTTATCTCAGATAAAATTAAAAATATATTGACAGATGAGATTTTATTTGGTAAATTAAAAAAAGGCGGGTTAGTTAAAATTGATTTTGATAAAGAGTTTATTTTCCAATATGAGAAAATCTAACACAATTTTTATACAATATTTTAGCTATAATGAAAAATATGGTTTTTTATTAAAAAACGTAAATTTAGAATAATTTCGATTAAAGGATTAAAAAGATGAATAAAATTTTATTAGGTTCTGCTGTTACAGTACTTTTATTAGCTGGGTGTGGAGATGAGAAAAAAACAACTGCTGAGTCAACGGTTAAAGTTGCAACAGAGCAAACTACTACAAAAGAAGTAGTTGCAGAAGCTACTAAAGATGTAGCACAAACAGTTACAAAAGCCGCAACGGAAGTTACTAATACAGTTACAGAAGCAACTAATAAAGTTGTTGAAAACACTACTGAAGTAGTTAAAGAAACTACAGCAAATGTGGTTGAAACTGCAAAAGAAGCTGCAAGTACTGCAGTTACAGAAACAGCTGCTAAAGTTGAAGAAGTAAAAGAAAGTACAAAAGAAATGGCAGTTTCTGTTGTTGAAGAGACAAAAGAAGCAGCAGCAACTACAGTAGCTCAAGGTGAAACAGCAGTTGCAGCAGCTGGAACTGCAGCTGATGCTATAGTTGCTAGTGCAACAGAAGCAGTAGCAACAGTTGCAGAAGGCTTAGATGGAGAAGCATTATTTAAATCTTGTGCATCATGTCATGGTCAAAAAGGTGAAAAAGAGGCTTTAGGAAAATCTCAAGTGATTGCAGGATGGGATAAAGAGAAAACTATTCAAGCATTAAATGGATATAAAGATGGAACTTATGGTGGAGTTATGAAAAATATTATGAAAGGACAAGTCGCTACTAAAACAGATGCTGAAGTTGATGCATTAGCTACTTTTATTTCAAACTTATAATAATCTATCTAGTAAATAAGAATTAAAGAAAAGATTTAAATCTTTCTTTAATTTTTTCTTTAAAAACAAAAACGCTAAAAACCCCAATAAAAAGTAAGTAATCCCCAAGAAAACCCAATAAAAATAGAGTAAAAGAGGAGAAGGGGAGAAGAATCCAGAAATTTAAGCCAAATTTCAGCTGTAAGCTCTTGACAAAGGCAGAAGAATCTATTATAATTCC